>DASVAI010000167.1:0-2607 GCA_036376445.1 Acidobacteriaceae bacterium | reverse complement strand
TACACCCTCAACGAAGCCATCGAGCGCGACGCTCAATACAGCCGTCAGCGTCTCTTCTCCATCCTGTTCGGTGTCTTCTCCGCGATGGCTCTCGCGCTTGCTCTCGTCGGCATCTTCAGCGTCGTCGCCTACAGCGTCGCGCAGCGCACTACGGAGTTCGGGGTTCGCCTCGCTCTCGGGGCGCCTCGTCCCCATATCCTCTGGGTCGCCGCGCGCATCGCACTCATCAGCACCGCCATCGGAGTCGCCCTCGGTCTCGCCCTCGATGCTTTCCTCGGCAAGCTGCTCGCCGCATGGATGCACAGCAACTTCGCCTCAACCGGGCTCGTCTCTGCCGCCGCGCTATTAGCCGTCAGCGCGCTGCTCGCCTGCCTGCTCCCCGCACAACGCGCCACTTCCGTCCCCCCTGCAGAGGCTTTGCGCTACGAATGAAGAATTCATAGAGACTCACGGGGGGTGCCCTACTCTGGCGAAGCCAGGGTGGGAGTGTTCCCAATAATGCAGTCGGCGCGAAGCGGCTTCCGCTTTCTGTACTCAGTGCTGCCGATGCAGCAGCCGCGGCAGATTCCAGTGCTGCGCCACGCTTAACATCCGCAGCAGGAAGCACACACCACCACCCGCCGCCATCGTCACCGCGCGCGGCACTTTCAGCTTCAGCAGCAGCACCATCACCACGCCGCCGGCCAGCGCCGCGGACGCATAGACGTCGCGGTGCAGCACGCCCGGCACGCGCGCCAGCAGCAGATCGCGGATCGTGCCGCCGCCCACGCCCGTGATTCCGCCCATCACCACTGCCATCACCGGATGCATCCCGAAGTCCAGCCCCTTCTCCACGCCCGCCATGGCAAACAGCGAAAGCCCCGCCGCATCCAGCGTCACCATCAGCGTCGTCGGAATCTCCTGCACCCAGTGATAGAAGAGCGTCGTCGCTCCCGCGCCCACGATCGCAATCCCGATGTACCGCCAGTCCCGGATCGCCGCCGGAGGCACCGCCCCGATCAGCAGGTCGCGCACAATGCCGCCACCCACCGCGGTCACAAACGCCAGCACCAGCACGCCCAGCAGGTCCAGTTCATGCTGGATCGCCGCCATCGCCCCTTCCAGGGCAAACACCAGCGTCCCCACTAGGTCAAACGCGACCAGCAGCGTATCGGACCGCGCGCGCAATCGTTCGACAACCGTAGCCATCGAACGGAGTGTAGCCGCTTCTGATAGGAACGAGTTCATTATTTTGGATGATCTGATTAGCCGCGATTCGGCTTTCGAAGTATCGCGATCACTGCGTCTCGGCTAGCACCGGCCTGCGTCAGTATTCTTGCCACATCAGAAGAATCGTCCGACAGCACAGCCGCCAGCAGGTGCAGCGGCTCAAGACGTGCAGGCGCCGCCAGATCCTGACGCAGCTTCTCGCTCAATTCCTGTGCCCTCTGGAGTACGCCCTTCATCTTCTCGGACACCGGCATATCTACTGAGCCCGCCAGAGGCTTTCCATCAGACAGCAGCAGCGTCTCGAGTCCGCGATGAATCGCCTCCGCAGCCTTCGCTGAGAATAAAGGTTGTGCTTCGGCACCATCCCCACGAAACGAACGCCCGGCTGAGAGTCTTGCAGAAACGCTTTCGCAAAATTCCCCTGATCTTCGATAACCAGCGCTTCGGCCAGGTCTTCTACTTCGATGGCCGTCCCACCTCTTTGCCCCGCGATCTTGCGCGAGAGAAAGACAATCCGTCTCGATCGATCGGAATACTCTTCGAACATGGGAGCCTCCGCTGCGCCGTCTGCGATATCAGGACTGAGCAATCTCACCGTGAGCGACAACGGAGCCAATCTAATAAATCGCGCCGCAGGCGCGTTTGCCCGGTCAGCCAGTCCACAGAATAGTAAGGTAGAGGGTCATGGCAGAGAAGCCCCGCGACGCAAAGCCCGTCCGCCTCACCGACCAGCAGTTCGCCCTCATCGCCAAGGCTCTCGCCGAACCGCGCCGCTACGAAATCCTCGCCGAGATCGGCCGCAATGAATGCGCCACACCTTGCACCTGCCTCGCCGAAAAGCAGACCATCAGCCCTGCCACCCTTTCCCATCACATGAAAGAGCTCGAGAACGCCGGCCTCATCCACATCGAGCGCCGTGGCAAGTACGCCAGCCTCACGCTGCGGCGCGACGTCCTCCGCGCCTACCTCGATCGCCTCGCCAGTCTCTGACACGCTAAATCCATCACTCGCCCCGCTATACGGCCGCCCGCACCCAGGGGCTCTCGTTTTCCCGTCGTGGAGCGGTACCGTAGTCCGTACCGGCGAGCAAGCCGCAGAGGATGAACGACAATGCGCACAAATTTCGTAGTCGCCGCTGTTCTGGTCATTGCTATCTCGCTCCCCCGGTGCCATGCGCAAACCGCAAACCACGATCGCCAATACTTCCGAGCAATTGTCGCTAATCACTTCGTCGTCCCGCCCGGCGCATCCGCCTTCGCGCTCGCGCAGGAGCTCACAGCCTGGCTCGGATCTCCCGATCCAACACTCCGCGACGATCTCGCCTACACCATCCTCGATGTCTGGATTCGCCACCGCATGCTCACCGACGCACAGCTTCTGAGTCTCATGCCGCCGCTC
>DASVAI010000289.1:0-14129 GCA_036376445.1 Acidobacteriaceae bacterium | reverse complement strand
GTCCGCGACGCCTCGCTCACCTGCCCTCCGGGCATCGAGGGCACAGTGGTCGACGTCCGCATCTTCTCCCGCAAGGGTCAGGAGAAGGACGAGCGCGCCAAGCAGATCGAAGCCGAGCAGGTGGAGAAGCTTGAAAAGAACCTCGCCGATGAGATCCGCATTCTCACTGACGAGCGCCTGAAGCGTCTGGAAGCCATCCTCGGCGGCAAGGAAGTGCTGGCCGACCTGCATGACGAGCGCACCAACAAGCGCCTCGTCACCAAGGGCGCCATCATTGATCGTGAAGCCATCGAGCTGATCTCCACACGCAACCTGAAGCGCATTCGCTTCGCCGACAAGGATCCGCGGGTGAACGAGCAGATCGACGAGATCGAGGAGATGACCTCGCGCCAAATCGATGTGCTGCGCAAGATCACCAACGACAGGATCTCAAAGTTGCAGAAGGGCGACGAGCTTGCGCCGGGCGTCATCAAGCTGGTCAAGATCTATGTCGCCATGAAGCGCAAGCTCTCGGTCGGGGACAAGATGGCCGGCCGCCACGGCAACAAGGGCGTCATCGCGCGCATTCTTCCTGAGGAAGATATGCCGTATCTGCCCGACGGAACGCCGGTCGAGATCGTGCTCAACCCGCTGGGCGTGCCCTCCCGTATGAACGTGGGCCAGGTGCTCGAAACGCATCTGGGCTGGGCGGCGCACAAACTCGGCGAGCAGGTCGCGGCTTTGGTGAAGCAGAACCAGGATGCGAACGCAGTTCGCGCTCTGGTCAAGGAGCGCTTCGCCAATACCGCGGTCGAGAAGCTGCTGCTCGACCTCGACGATGCGCAGCTGCTGCGCGTCGCCGCCGGTATGGCACGCGGCATCTGGTTCGGCACCGCGGTCTTCGACGGCGCGCGTGAGACGGAGATCAAGGCCCTGCTGGCTTCCGCCGGTCTGCCTTCCTCCGGCAAAACGCCGCTCTTCGACGGCATGACCGGAGATGAGTTCGAGCAGCCGGCCACGGTTGGCTATATCTACATGCTCAAGCTCTCGCACCTGGTCGATGACAAGATCCACGCCCGCTCGATCGGACCGTACTCGCTCATCACCCAGCAACCGCTGGGCGGCAAGGCGCAGTTCGGCGGGCAGCGCTTCGGCGAGATGGAGGTCTGGGCGCTCGAAGCCTACGGCGCCGCCTACATCCTGCAGGAGTTGCTCACCGCCAAGTCCGACGACGTCTATGGCCGCACCAAGATCTACGAGGCCATCGTCAAGGGCGAAGCGGCGATCGAACCCGGCGTGCCGGAGTCGTTCAACGTGCTCATCCGTGAGCTGCAGGCGCTCTGCCTCGATGTCGAGCTAGTCAAGGTCGGCGACGGGCACAAGAAGCATGAGCCGGTTCCGCAATTGGCGGCAGCCGACTAACCGCGAAGCGGGGCGCGTGCATCGCGCGCTTCGCCTTCGCAAGAGATGTGAGATTCAGGACCCTGATCGGTAAGGCGCCTCCCGGCGCGGGTCCCCTGAGTCCAGAAGAGAAGTAAGCAAGTCCGGGAGACGCACGGCACCGCGCATCGCCGAAGAGGATGCGCTTCATGGAGGACGTCTTGTACCGTTCCAGCCCATTTGAGTTGACCAGCCCGATCACCGATTTCGACGCGATTCGCATCTCGCTCGCCAGCCCGGAGAAGATCCGCTCCTGGTCGCACGGCGAGGTCACCAAACCGGAAACCATCAACTACCGCACCTTCAAGCCGGAGCGCGACGGGCTCTTCTGCGCCCGCATCTTCGGCCCCGTGACCGACTGGGAGTGCCTCTGCGGAAAATACAAGCGGATGAAGCACCGCGGCGTCATCTGCGACAAGTGCGGTGTCGAAGTTACGGTCACCAAGGTTCGCCGTGAGCGCCTGGGCCACATCGAGCTGGCTTCGCCCTGCTCGCATGTGTGGTTCTTCAAGGGCCTGCCCTCGCGTATCGGCCACCTGCTCGACATCTCGCTCCGCGACCTCGAGAGCGTGCTCTACTTCGAGTCCTACGTCGTTGTCGATCCCGGTGACGCGCCCGTGAAGGAGCGCGACATCATCAAGGACGAGAACCAGTTCCGCGAAATCGACCAGCAGTACCGCCCCTCCGGCTTCAAGGGCATGATGGGCGCCGAGGCGATCAAGGAACTGCTCAAGCGCGTCAACGTCGAAGAAATCTCGGTGGAGCTGCGCGAGCGCATGAAGGTTGAAACCTCGCTGCAGAAGCGCCTCAAGTACGCCAAGCGCCTCAAGGTGGTCGAAGCCTTCCGCAAGTCCGGCAACAAGCCGCAGTGGATGATCCTCGACGTCATCCCGGTCATTCCGCCGGAGCTGCGCCCGCTCGTGCCTCTGGACGGCGGCCGCTTCGCGACCTCTGACCTCAACGATCTCTATCGTCGCGTGATCAACCGCAACAACCGCCTCAAGAAGCTCATGGACCTCCATGCGCCTGAGGTGATCGTGCGCAACGAAAAGCGCATGCTGCAGGAGGCCGTCGACGCTTTGTTCGACAACGGCCGCCGTGGCCGTGTCCTACGCGGCGCCAACAACCGCCCGCTCAAGTCGCTCTCTGACACGCTCAAGGGCAAGCAGGGCCGCTTCCGCCAGAACCTGCTCGGCAAGCGCGTCGACTACTCCGGCCGCTCGGTCATCGTTGTCGGTCCGGAGCTCAAGCTCCACCAGTGCGGCCTGCCCAAGAAGATGGCGCTCGAGCTCTTTAAGCCGTTCATCTATCACCGGCTCGAGCAGACCGGGCAGTGCGACACCATCAAGCAGGCCAAGGAAATGGTCGAGCTGCAGAAGCCCATCGTGTGGGACATCCTTGAGGAAGTCATCAAGGACCACCCGGTGCTGCTGAACCGCGCTCCAACCCTGCACCGTCTCGGCATTCAGGCATTCGAACCGGTCCTCGTCGAAGGTAAGGCCATCAAGATTCACCCGCTGGTCTGCACCGCCTTCAACGCCGACTTCGATGGTGACCAGATGGCCGTCCACATCCCGCTGTCGCCTGAGGCGCAGGTGGAAGCGAGCGTGCTCATGCTCGCCTCGCACAACATCCTATCGCCGGCCTCCGGTCAGCCGATCACCGTTCCCACGCAGGACATGGTGCTCGGTCTCTACTACCTGACCAAGGCCAAGAAGGGCGGCAAGGGTGAGGGTCGCGCCTTCGCCAACATCGAAGAAGTGCTGATGGCGCTCGAAGCGAAGGAAATCGAGACGCTCACGCCGATCCGTCTGCGCTACACCGGTCCTGTCCTCGACATGACCACGGCCTACGACGATCAGGACCTGACGCACACCGAACCGATCGAGTATGACAAGCAGTTCATCTCGACCACGGTCGGTCGCGCCATCCTGAACGATGCGCTTCCCGACGGCATGCCGTACGTGAACGGCCTGCTCAAGAAGAAGGGCATTGGCCAGCTCGTCAACTACTGCTATCTGAATCTCGGCCTCGAAGTCACGGTCAAAATGCTCGACCGCGTCAAGGAACTGGGCTTCCAGTACGCGACGCGTTCCGGTCTCTCGGTCGGTCTGGACGACATGGTCATCCCCGAGTCCAAGGGCCCGACCGTTCGCGACGCCGAAAAGCAGGCGGTCGCAGTCCAGCAGCAGTATCTGGACGGCGCCATCACCAACGGCGAGCGCAACAACAAGGTCATCCAGATCTGGTCATCTGTAACCGAGAAGGTTGCCGATGAGATGTTCGACAACATGAAGTCTGCCGACAAGGCCGGCGTCATGAACCCGATCTACATCATGGCCGACTCCGGCGCTCGCGGTTCGAAGCAGCAGATTCGCCAGCTCTCCGGCATGCGCGGTCTCATGGCCAAGCCCTCGGGCGAAATCATTGAGACGCCCATCAAGGCGAACTTCCGCGAAGGCCTCACCGTGCTCGAGTACTTCATCTCGACTCACGGCGCCCGCAAGGGTCTGGCCGACACCGCGCTTAAGACCGCTGACTCCGGCTATCTCACCCGTCGCCTCGTCGACGTGGCGCAGGACGTCATCGTCAGCGAGCAGGACTGCGGCACTGCCGAGGGCATTTACGTCACGCCCATCGTCGAGTCCGGCGAGATCATCGAGCCGCTGCGCGACCGCATCATCGGCCGCGTCTCGCTCGAGAAGATCAAGGACTACGAGGGCAAGGTCATCGTCGAAGTTAATCAGGAGATCGACGAAGACCTGGCATCGGCCATCCAGGCTGCCGGTATCGAGCGCGTCAAGATTCGCTCGGTGCTCACTTGCGAGTCCAAGCGTGGCGTCTGCATCCGCTGCTACGGACGCAACCTCGCCTCTGGCCGCACGGTCGAGCTTGGCGAAGCCGTCGGCGTCATCGCGGCGCAGTCCATCGGCGAGCCCGGCACGCAGCTCACCATGCGTACCTTCCACATCGGTGGTACGGCATCGCGCGTTTCGGAGCAGTCGCACCTCGACGCGAAGAACGCCGGCATCGTGCGCTTCATCAACCTGACCTCCGTCCGCTCCAAGGCCGGTGATCTGGTTGCCATGAACCGCTCGGGCGCCGTCGCCATCGTCGATGAGCGTGGCCGCGAGAAGGAGCGCTACCAGATCGTCTACGGCGCGAAGCTGAAGGTGGAAGAGGGTGCGCATGTCACGCTCGGCCAGTCACTGGCAGAGTGGGATCCGTACACCTTCGCCATCCTCACGGAGATCGGCGGCACGGTACAGTTCAAGGACCTGCAGGAAGGCATCACGCTTAACGAAGAGGTTGACGAGGTCACCGGCCTGTCGCGTCTGGTCGTCTCCGACGCCCCGGACGAGAAGCGTCAGCCGGCCATCCTGATCAAGGGCGCCAAGGGCAACAAGCGCTACCTGATGCCCAGCCGCGCGCACCTCATGGTGCAGGACGGCGACGAAGTCTTCCCTGGAGACATCCTCGCGAAGATCCCGCGCGAAACCACCCGCACCAAGGACATCACGGGCGGTCTGCCGCGCGTGGTCGAGCTCTTCGAAGCCCGCAAGCCGCGCGAGACGGCCATCATCAGCGAGATCGATGGTGTCGTCCGCTTCGGCGAAGTCACCAAGGGTCAGCGCAAGATCTACGTGACGGCCGACAATGGCGAGGAGAAGGAGTACTCGGTGCCTCGCGGTGTCCACGTCAACGTGCAGGAAGGCGAACGCCTGCGCGCTGGCGAGCCGCTCATGGATGGTCCGCTCAACCCGCATGACATCCTCGCGGTGCTCGGCGAGAAGGAGCTGCAAGCCTATCTCGTGAACGAAATCCAGGAAGTCTACCGCCTGCAGGGCGTAGCCATCTCGGACAAGCACATCGAGACCATCGTGCGGCAGATGCTGCGCTGGGTGAAGATCGAAGACGTGGGCGACACGAACTTCCTGCTCGAACAGCAGGTCGATCGCTTCCGCTTCCGCAATGAGAACGAGCGCGCGATTGCAGAAGGTGGCCGCCCCGCAGTGGGTCGTCCGCTGCTGCTCGGCATCACCAAGGCGTCGCTCTCCACGGACTCCTTCATCTCCGCGGCTTCCTTCCAGGAGACCACCCGCGTGCTCACCGAAGCGTCGATCAACGGCGCGGTCGATGGCCTGCGCGGTCTCAAGGAGAACGTCATCGTCGGTCGCCTGATCCCGGCCGGCACCGGCATGGAGTACTACCGCAACATCCAGCTCTCTCCGGAGCTGGAAGAAGCGGCCCAGAAGGTGCAGGAAGAGGTCTCCGCTGCGCAGGAAGCCGAAGAGCGCGAGCTCGAGCTCATGCGGCAGGAAGGCGAAGCCGAAGAACTGGCGGCAGAATAAGCGTTTCACTGCAGGTGTATGCAGGAACGCGATTGTCGAGGTGACTTTCCCGTCCGGAAGAGTCACCTCGCGAAACCCTACTGTACTTGGCAACAACGAAGACGCATTCGCGAATCGCTGGCATCTCACAAGGTGAGGCACAATGCCTCACCTTTTCTCTTGCATGTCATCCTGCCGACAGAACTTTTCCATGGAATATTCCGTCTATGCTCGAGTTGTCGGTAATAGGCGGCATTCTCGCCGGCACAGGAGCTGATTTGTGAGCAGGTTGAAAGCGAAGCAGAAATGAAGCTGCACATCGCCGCATCCCACTCGCAGGGTTGTATTGCGTGATCCTTCAGCGTCCCGTTCTCCGCAACCTCGTTCTTTTTCTCCTCGCGCTCTTCGCCATCGCCGCGCAGGGCTATCACTATGGCGTCGATGACGCCGCCATCTATATTCCTGCAGTCGAGCGCTTCGCCCACCCTGGTCTCTTTCCCTACGGTGCAGACTTCTTTCTCTCCCACAGCCGTGTCTCGTTCTTCTCTGAGGTCGTTGGCGTGCTCGTGCGCTGGGGACATGTGCCGCTGCCCTGGGCCATCTTCGGCTTTCATTTGCTCGGCATCTATCTCCTGCTCATCGCCGGCCACTGGCTTGTCCGCCTCTGTTTCACCAGCGCCCGCGCGCAATGGGCAGCGGTCATCACACTTGCCTGCGTTCTCACCGTTCCGGTTGCCGGCAGCGCGCTCACCATCATGGACCCCTACCTCACGGCGCGCTCGCTCTCCACGCCGTTCACTGTCTTTGCTCTTGCAGCCATTCTGGCCGAACGCCCAGCCGCGGCGACCGTGATGATCGGCGCCACTGCTTTGCTCCATCCGCAAATGGCCGCCTATGGTGCGGCCCTCGTGATCCTGCTCTCGCTTCCGCAGTTCGCGCCGCAACGCGTCCCCGCAGAGGAGGTCCTCGCCTCTTCCATCGGGCTCTTTCAGCGGCTTCCTGAAGGTTTCCATCTCGGCCCCGTACAGCCGCCCTATCGCGAAACGCTTTACTCGCGCACCTTCTTTTTCGCCTGGGCATGGCGATGGTATGAGTGGGCCGGTGCACTTCTCCCGCTTGCGATGCTTCTTGCTATCTCCCGTATCGGCTTCTCTGTCATAACACCCGCTGCCGCGCGTCTCTGCCGGGCGCTGCTGGCGCTCGGCGTTATCTCAATCTCGGCATTTCTATTCTTCAGTTCCAGCACCTGGTTCGATGATTTCGTTCGCCTGCAGCCAATGCGTTCGTTTCAGCTCATCTACATCGTCATGTTCCTGCTGCTTGGCGGCCTCATCGGCGAATACATCCTGCAGGAAAGGATCTGGCGCTGGCTCTTGCTGTTTGTGCCTCTCACTGTCGGCATGTACTGCGTGGACCGCAGCATCTATCCCGCAAGCCCGCATCTCGAACTCCCCGGTCGCACTGCAACGAATCCCTGGCAGCAGGCCTTCCAATGGGTGCGCGACAACACCCCGCAGGACGCCGTCTTCGCGCTCCCGCCCCGCTATCTCCTCCTGCCCAGCGAGGATGTGCACGGTTTTCGTGCGATTGCCGAACGCAGCATGCTTGCCGACTGGGTTAAGGACTCAGGCGTCGCCTCGGTCTTTCCGCAAATGGCGCCCGAATGGGAACGCGAGCAGCAGTTCACCGCCCGCTGGGAACATTACACGACGCGCGATTTCCATGCGCTCGCCGATCGCAGTCCAGCCACCTGGGCCATCGTGCAGCCTATGCAGGCGGCCGGCCTCAACTGCCCGTATCGCAATCGCGCAGTTGCCGTTTGCCGCCTCCGCGACTAAACCTTTTTCACAATTGGCGTATCCGATGGAAGTACTCTGGATGCAGCTTTTCCGTCAAGAAACGCTGCTCTCAAGATTGTTGGGCAGGCATAGTATTTGGGAAAACGGTCTAGCAATATTTCGTAACTCGCGCTCTTTTCGGGCATCATAGAGGCAACGATTCTTGCGGAAGGAGGGAGCATGCAGCGTTCGTCTTTGTGGAAGAGGGCCGCTCTACTGTGTGCTGCCTTGCCGTTCATTCTCCCGGCCGCACTGACGCAGGGACGGACTATCTATCCCGATCCCGCCGTCGCAAAGACAGAAATCCGCGACGCCTTCGCGCGCGCCAAGGCGCAGCACAAGCGCGTTATCCTCGACTTCGGCGGCAACTGGTGCGGCGATTGCCAGGTTCTCGACATCTACTTCCACGATCCCGCGAACAAGGCGCTGCTCGATGAGAACTTCGAACTCGTCGACGTCAACGTCGGCCGCTACGACGCAAACCAGGACATCGCAGCCCGCTATGGCATCCCGCTGGAGCGCGGCGTGCCCGCGCTCGTCGTGCTCTCGCCGGAAGGAAAGGTTCTGCTCGCCCAGACGCATGGCGAATTCGAAAGCATGCGCCATCTCCAGTCGAGCGATGTGACGAAGTTCCTCAATGACTGGAAACCTAACCATGGCGCCCGCGGCGGAAGATAGGCGCGCCCCCGGCGGCGACAGGCACAGATGCGGCCACTCCGCTGAGACGAAATTGAAGAGCGCGCGAGCTGAAGAAAGCACCACCACATTGCGATGAAAGGCTAGACTGGCGGAGTATCGGCAATCGTGGAGGAGTGTGTATGACTGGATCCAAACAATCTCTGCTGACTCGGGCCGTTCGTCGGCTGCTTCGGCCTGACGGGAGCGTGATTCGGCAGGGAGAGTTTGTCACCTTCAGGGCGGATGGTTTCGTATGGGCCAAAGATCCGGGAACCCTCCTGTGCCGCCATTATTACGAGATAACACAATTGCGGCGTTGCCTCGGATTACTCGCTGCGCAGGGCGTCACTCCGGGCCGGTCATTGGAAGTTGGATGTGGCTTCGGTCGCTTGTCTCCATGTATCGCAGAGCACTTTGAGCAACACACAGCGGTGGACATTAACGCAGCGGCCCTCGCGGAAGCCGGCCAATTCTATCCTCAGGTTTCGTTTTCCCAGGCCAGCGCTACGGAGCTTCCCTTTGCCGACCACAGTTTCGATACCGTGATCACATGGACGGTGCTGCAACATATTCCGAATTCACTGGTCGATAAGGCACTGAGCGAGATCAAGCGCGTAGCGAAACCCAATTCGC
This sequence comes from Acidobacteriaceae bacterium, assembly GCA_036376445.1. Taxonomy (GTDB): domain Bacteria; phylum Acidobacteriota; class Terriglobia; order Terriglobales; family Acidobacteriaceae; genus KBS-83. The sequence continues at coordinate 5,230 of DASVAI010000289.1, read as the reverse complement.
TCATCATCCTCTGCGAGGCGACGCTCCACGCGGGAGAACCGGAGAAGGACTCGCAGCACACCCACGATCGCTTCCCCGAATTTTACGCGGATGCGTTTTCTCCACGCAGTCTCCTCGTGTCGGAGTTCATCGCGGAGTTGGATCGCATACCCTCCGTGGGCTCTCCAGGCCGGCTGATGGCCTTCGGACCTCTTCATCAAACCGCTGGCTGATGCAAGAAACGCGAACCTATCCCGCCGGGAGCTACTCCAAAACCGTAAAGCTCCCGGCCTTTTCCGCCTGAGAGCTCCCACCCACGTACACATCAAATGTTCCCGGCTCCACGACGCGCTTCACCTCGGCGTTATAGAACGCCAGGTCGTCGAAGTGCAGCTTGAACTCCATATGCTGCCTCTCGCCCGGCTGCAGCGTGATGCGATGGAAGCCCTTCAATTCGCGCACCGGTTGCGACACGCTGGCCACCGTGTTGTGCAGGTAAAGCTGCGCCACGTCCGCACCCGCTACATTGGATACGTTCTTCACGTCTACACCCACCGTGATCACGCCCACATCCTTGCTGCTGCCACCCGTGTGCTCGATCTTCACGTTGGAGTAGGTGAACTGCGCATACGAAAGCCCCCAGCCAAACGGATACACCGGCGCATTCGGCGAATCGATGTAGCGTGAAAGATACTTCTCCTCGGTATTCGTAGGCGGATGCGACAGATCCGTATCCCCGGCCGGGCGTCCTGTCGGAAGCTGCGCGAGATACAGCGGCTCCTGTCCCACGCTGTAGGGGAACTCCACCGGCAATTTGCCCGAGGGGCTCACCTCTCCCGTCAACACAGAGATCAGGGCCGGCCCCGCCTCCATTCCCGGGAACCACGCCTCCATGATCGCCGGCACATGCGTCGCCGCCCAGGGAATGACAGTAGGGCGTCCATCGAAAAGCACCAGCACAACCGGCTTGCCCGCCGCGACGACCTGCTCCAGCAATTGCTCCTGGTTGCCGGGCAGCCCGAGGTGCGCACGGCTGGATGCCTCGCCCGTCATGTCGCCCGCTTCACCCAGCGCAACAATCACCAGGTCCGCATTCTTCGCCGCCGTCACCGCCGCCGCAAACCCGCTGGTGTCCGTGCTCAGAATGTCCGTGCCTTTTACATACGTGAGTTTCTTCCCCAGCTTGTCCGCCAGCGCAGCCCGCAGTGTAACGGTATTCGAGGCCTGCCCCTGCGCTCCCCACGACCCCATCATGTTCTGAGCGTCATCCGCCAGCGGCCCAATCAGCGCGACAGATTTCAGATCGCTCGCCAGCGGCAGCAGCCGCCCCACGCCCGGCACCCCTTCGTTCTTCAGAAGCACGAAACTCTCTTCCGCCACCTTCTTCGCCAATTCCCGTTTTTCCGGCGTGGGCTGGTAAGGTGGCTGGCTCTCGTCCGCGTATGGATGCTCGAACAGTCCCATCGCCATCTTCACCCGCAACACGCGCCGCACCGCTTCGTCCACTACCGACATCGGCACCTTACCGCTCTCGACCAGCGCAGGCAGGCGCGAGTGGTAAAGATCGCTTTCCATATCCATGTCCACGCCCGCGGTCAGCGCCTTCTCCGCGGCCGTTGCTCCATCGCCCGCAATGCCATGCTTGATCAGCTCACGCACCGCGCCGTAATCGCTCACCACCATGCCGTCAAAACCCCACTCCTTGCGCAGGATCTTCGTCAGCGTGAATGGATTTGCGCTCGCCGGTACGCCATTGATGGTGTTGAACGACGACATCACGGTCGCCGCGCCCTCATCCACCGCGGCCTTGTATGGCGGCAGATACACCTGCCGCAGCCGAAGCTCCGACATGTCCACCGTGTTGTAATCGCGTCCTGCTTCTGCGGCGCCATACGCTGCAAAGTGTTTTACAGAAGCTGCCACCGAGTCCGGCTTGGACAGATCATTCTGCTGATAGCCGCGGATGTATGCGCGAGCTATCGCGCTGCCCAGGTATGGGTCCTCGCCCGCGCTCTCCACAATCCGCCCCCAGCGCGCGTCCCGGGCGATGTCCACCATCGGCGAAAACACCCAGTTGATCCCGTCAGCCCGCGCCTCTGTTGCTGCCACCCGGCACGCCTGCTGCACAATGTCCGGATCGAAGCTCGCCGCCATCGCCAGCGGTACCGGGAACGTGGTGTGATGTCCATGAATCACGTCCAGCCCGAAGAGCAGGGGAATATGCAACCGCGACTGTTCCATAGCGATGTGCTGGTAGTGGTTCGTCTCCTTCGCGCCCGTCACATTGAACAGCGACCCGATCTCGCTCCTCTTCAGCATCGAATCGAAGTCCAGCTTCTGCCCGGTCGGCCCGGTGATGGTGCTGCCCGCCGTGTATTGCGAGAGCTCCCCGATCTTTTCCTCGAGCGTCATCTGCGCCAGTAGCGCGTCCACCCTCGCATTCAGCTTTTTGTCCGCAAGCGGTGCGCTGGCGTGCGGCATGGGCGCCTCCGGAGCCGCCGGAGCAGCTTTGTGTTTGCGTGTCAGGCCGGCAAATGCGGTACCGCCGCAGAGCAAAGCGGCGAGCGTGGCGGAGGCAACAGAACGACGGAGCGGATGGTTCAACAGTCAGTCTCCTCGAAGGCACACCAGACGTAATCCTACCAGTCAGCATGATGTCCTGCGCCTGTATCCCGCGCTGATGCCTTGCGTCGGCTTTCTCTATTACCTCCCGGATGAAATCTGTTGTTGCGCACCGAAATACCGGCGCCCGCAGGCACCATTCTGTCTACCCCTCCGCGCGCGCAAACTGCTTTCACGCGTCCCCGTTGCGGCGGTACGCTTAAGGCAGGAATGCTGCGTCCACTCCAGCAGTTGCGGCGAGCCACGCTGCACGCGCTCTCCCACGATGTGCTGACGCTCGCGCGGGCGGCAGCATACTCGGCCATCCTCGGCCTTTTTCCGGCCCTCCTTGTCGTCACCACCGTGGTTGCCCTGGTGCCCCAGGGCGACACCCTCATGGGGGAAATCCGCGCCGCCCTCGCCGACTTCTTGCCCGGCAACGCCATCGACGCCATCCAGGACTACTTCAATACCCGTCATGCCCGTTCCCTGCAGGCGCTCACATCCGCCACGCTGGTCACGCTCTTCGGCTGCATGGGCCTCATGACCTCCTTCATGCAGGGCTTCCGCCGCGCATTCTCCTCGCCCATCTTCGACGATGCGCGCACCCATTGGGACCCCACTCGCGAGCGCATTACCGCGCTAGTCCTCATTCCAAGCTGCCTGGTCCCTATGGCACTCTCCACCGCGCTCGTCGCCTTCGGGCACCAGATCGAAGAGTGGGTGGTCGATATCGCCAATCACACCTTCAAGCCCTATGTGCTCTTTTTCTGGCGCATGTCCCGCTGGTCCATCGCCATCCTCTGCACGGCCGTGGTACTGGCCGTCATCTATCGCTTCGGCACGCCGCGCCGCCAGAACTGGCGCGATGTTATCCCCGGTGCGGTCATGTCCGGCGTTATTTGGTTTGTCACCACGCTGGTCTACGGCTGGTATGTCACGCGCTTCGCCGACTACAGCGTCGTCTATGGCTCGCTGGGCACCGCCGTTGCCACTCTGGTGTGGTTGTACATCACCGCGCTCGCCGTCTTTCTTGGCGCGGAGTACAACGCGCAGGTCGAGTCCGACCGCATTGCGCTGGCTGAGAGCGTTCCCTTAAACGAAGCAGGAAATCATCCTTCCCTCAGCGAAGCATCGGATCGCGCCGCTCTGCGAGTAAAATGAAGCGTTAGCAAAGTTCACCTGTCTGCCCCGCTCGATAAAAGGGGCCGGAGTTCTCACGGATGCCTGTTGGAGATGGATCGTCGTTCGCTGCTGTAGACAATCGTCGTACCAAAATTGTTGCCACCCTCGGCCCCGCTTCAAGCAACGAGGTCACCTTCCGCCAGCTCGTCCGCGCCGGCCTCGATGTCGCGCGCCTCAACTTCTCCCATGGCACCCATGAGCAAAAGCTCGACCTCATCAGGATGGTACGGCAGGTCGCAAAAGAAGAGAGCAAGCCTCTCTGCATCCTCGGTGATCTGCAAGGGCCCAAGATACGCACCGGCAAGCTCGTGGATCGCAAGCCCGTGCAGCTCACCGCGGGCCAGTCGCTCACCATCACGCCCCGCGATATCCCCGGTACCCCCACGCTCTTAAGCACCACCTTTCTCACGCTTGCTGAAAACCTTACCCCCGGTGCGCGCATTCTTCTCTCCGACGGCCTCATCGAATTGCGCGTCACCGCTATCCACGGCGACGATGTGGAATGTACCGTCATCAACGGCGGCATCCTGGGCGAGAACAAGGGCATCAACCTTCCCGGCATCCTGGTCAAAACGCCGTCACTCACTGAGAAGGACGAGATCGATCTCAAGTTCTGTATCGAAAACAACGTGGACGCCATCGCCGTTTCCTTCGTCCGTACCGCGGAGGATGTCCGCTACACTCGCGATCGTGCCCGCGCTCTCGGCGGCGACATCTGGATCATCGCCAAGCTCGAAAAGCCCCAGGCCATCGAGCACCTTGAAGGAATCCTCGAAATCGCCGACGGCGTGATGGTCGCCCGCGGTGATCTGGGCGTTGAGGTGCCGCCGGAAAAGGTTCCCGCGCTCCAGAAGCACGTCATCCGCCGCGCCGGCGAATACCGCAAGCCCGTCATCACCGCCACCCAGATGCTCGAGTCGATGATCGAGAATCCGCGACCCACCCGCGCCGAAGCCTCCGATGTCGCCAACGCCGTCTACGACGGCACCGACGCCGTCATGCTCTCCGCCGAGTCCGCCGCCGGCAAGTATCCCGTCGAAGCCGTCACCATGATGGCCCGCATCGTGGTCGAGAGCGAAGGCGTCATGTCCGCCGATCCCTCCGCCTATCGCCGCCGCTCCTCGCACGTGCGCCTCTCTATCTCGGAGACCATCTGCGAGTCCATGGCGCACGCTGCCGAAGACCTCGACATCAGCGCCATCGCCGTCTTCACCGAAAGCGGCACCACCGCCCGCCAGCTCTCCAAGTGGCGTCCCAAGCCGCCCATCTTCGCGCTCTCCAGCGTGCCCAAGGTCATCCGCCGCATGAACCTGCTCTGGGGCGTTCACCCCATCGAATGCGCCAAGATGTCCACCACCGAATCGATGGTCGAAGAAGCCGAAGACCTGCTCACCGCAGGCGGCTTCGTCAAGTCGCAGGAGATCCTCGGCATCGTCGCCGGCACCCGCACCCTCACCGGCTCGAC
>DASVAI010000257.1:0-17115 GCA_036376445.1 Acidobacteriaceae bacterium | reverse complement strand
CCGATCGGGCACGGCCAGCGTCATCTTGCGAGCGGATTCCTGGGGCGGGTATTCGAAGGCATCCAGATCTCGGGCATCCAGCAGGCGCAGACCGGACTGCCGTTTGAGCTTCGCGGAACGAGAGACAATCTCCACACCGGGTTGACCAACAGGCCGCAGCTTGTCGGCAAGCCATATCCTTCGAATCGCGGCCAGAAGCTTTCCGGAGGGGTGGTGACGGGGCCCTCAGCGAGTGCTTTTGCAAATGCACCGTTCGGTCAGGATCTGTCGATCCGGCGCAATGCATTCCATGGGCCGGGATTCGTCAACACGGACGCGGTCTTCCAGAAGACGCAAACACTGCATGAAGAGCTGAAGCTGGTATTGCGTGTGGAGGGCTACAACGTCTTCAATCACCCGAACTTTGACTCGCCTTCTTCGCTGAACTTTACGTCGCCGTCATTTGGTTTGTCGACGAGCCAAGTAGGCCAGAATGACGGTACAACTGGAGCCCGCCAGTTGCAGGGAGCGATCAAGGTCGTCTTCTGAGAACTGTGCAGAAGGCAGATCGAGGGGGATGCCTATAGCTTCCCCCTCAAATTTTGTAATTCCGTCACGGAAAACTGGACTCGCTCCCCGGATTTCTACAGAAAACTGTAGATCTATCACCCGTGACCTGGCTGATCGACCACAGCCAAATATCGCTATTTCGTCGTGCTTTTTCGTTAATTAACCACTGTTTTTTGTAAGACGGTATTTGGCCGCCTGCGTGCAGAGCGAAACGGGTTACATCCAGTTTCCCTTCGCAGGATGCAAGGCGGTACCTGACCTCCGGCATCACGCGCTTCTGGAGGATCGATCGTGCCAAATTCGGGCTTCTCCCGCCATTTTCTGCTCTCCGCTTCACTTCTACTCACAGGATGTGTTGGCTGCCTTCACCCGAGCGCTATCTTTGCCCAAAGCACCAGCGGGGATGTCGTGGGCACGGTGTCGGATCCGACCGGGGCGGCGGTGCCACATGCGACAGTAACGGCGACCAATGAGGCGACGGCGGTCGTGACCACCGTGAACGCCAATGAGAATGGCGAGTTCCGCCTCTCGAACCTGCCTGCGGGCCATTACACGCTGAAGGGATCGGCGCCGGGTTTCCAGACCTTCAGCCTGCAGGGCTTTCCGGTCACGCTGAACCAGACGGCGACGGCCTCGCTCCGCCTGCCGGTCGCTTCGACGGCTACGAACGTCGAGGTTTCGGCGCAGGCGCAGACCGCAATTGATACGACAACAATTCAACTGCAGCAGACCTTCACGACGAAGGAAACGCAGGACCTGCCGATGGCCACTATCGGTCTTGGAGCGCTGAACCTTTCGCTGTTGAGCCCGGGAGTCGCGACCAGCGGCGGCATCGGTGCGGGGACCGGCCCGGCGGTCGGCGGACAGCGACCACGCAACAACAACTTTACGGTGGAAGGCATCGACGACAACGACAAGAGCGTGACCGGACCGCTGATCACGGTGCCGAATGACGCCACGGGCGAATTCACGTTGCTGACCAATCAGTTCTCTCCGGAGTTCGGCCACTCGACGGGCGGCCAGTTCAACACCACGATCCTGAGCGGCACGAACCAGATTCACGGCCGGGCGTACGAGTATTTCCAGAACAGAAACCTCAATGCGATCGACGCATCGACGGCACGCGGGCAGGATCCGGCGCATATTGTGAATCCGCGTTTCGACCAGAACCGCTTTGGCGGACAGGTGGGCGGCCCCATCCTCAAGGATAAGCTGTTCTACTTTTCAAATTTTGAGAAGTATCAATTGGGGCAGAATCTGGCCTATGCGCTGTGCACCCCGACTGCAGCAGGATATGCAGCAATCGACGCCATCCCCGGTGTGTCGTCTACAAATCTTTCGATTCTCAAGAAATATGTCCCTGCATCCGCATCGTCGGCTAATGCCGAAGCGGCCTGCGGCTCGTCTTCGATCACGGTAAGCGGCAAGGATGTTCCGGTGGGCGCTCTGCCATTTTCCGCAGCGTATTTTACGAACGACTACCAGACCACTAACAGCATCGATTACACGCCCTCGCAGAACAATCAGTTTCGTTTTCGCTATATGTACCTGCGCGACTCGACTACGGACACCTCGGCGAATCTGGGGGCGTTCTGGCTGCCGGTTCCGAACCGGTATCACCTCTTTGCCGGCACCTGGTTTCACGAATTTTCGCCCAACCTGACAAACGAATTTCGCCTTGGCTACAACCGCTATTCAAACATCTACTCCGCGGGAAACTTCAGCTTCCCGGGCCTGGACAGCTTTCCCAACCTGAGCTTTGATGATATGGGATTCATCCAGGTCGGCCCGGATCCTAATGCCCCGCAGTCTGCAATTCAGAACCTGTATCAGCTAGTGGACAATATCACCTGGGTCAAGGGCAACCACACGCTGAAATTCGGCTTTGATGGACGCAAGTCGATTTCGCCGCAGAGCTTCACGCAACGTGTTCGCGGCGACTATGAGTACGCGGCGCTGGACGACTACCTGCATGACCTCAGCCCAACAACCTTTGGTGAGCGTAGCACTGGGAACTTCTTCTACTACGGCGATCAGACGGCGTTCTATGGATACGCGAACGACATTTGGCGCGTGACTCCACACCTTTCGCTCAATTATGGTCTGAGGTACGAGTTCACGTCGGTTCCCTATGGTATGCGCGAGCAGCGGCTCAACATCGCGGCGAGCGTTCCGGGCCTGATCACGTTCCACGCGCCGCAGCCGCAGGACACAAACTTCGCGCCACGCGTTGGATTTGCATTCGCTCCTGGGAATGGCGATACATCGATCCGAGGCGGTTTTGGCCTGGGTTACGACGTGATCTATGACAATCTTGGTCTGCTTACCTTCCCGCCGCAGTTTTCGTCGACGCAGGATGTGAATTCTGCCCATCCGACGCCGAACTTCCTGGCGGGCGGCGGGCTGCCCCCAGGGACAGGGGCGCTGCAGACGTTCCCAACCATCGCCGCACAACGTCAGGCGACTTCCGCATTCATGCCCGATCAGAAGCTGCCATATTCGGAGCAATGGAACCTCAGTGTCCAGCGCGTCTTTCTGAAGGACTACACCGCGACAATCAGCTATGTAGGCACGCGCGGTCTTCATATGCCGATGCAGATACAGCTCAACCGCAAGCCGATCACGACGTCCACAAATCACTTGCCGTTGTTCGCCGGGTCGCCTGATCCTGGCTCTTTGAGCGGGCTGGAGAGCCTCGCCGAGTTTGCGCCAACCAGTGCGGGCGGTCAGTCCTACCGGAGCTACGTTTCTCAGTACGCCGATGCCGGATTCGGGCCGGCCGGCGCGGATGACGCGAACACATACAGCAATATCACTTCTTATCAGCCGTTTGGGCAGTCGATTTATCACGGCGGCTCGGTGCAGATTACACGCCGGATGCAGCATGGCCTGCAGTTGAATGCGGCCTACACGTTCAGCAAGACAATGGACAACAGCACGGCTGATGTCTTCTCTACCGTGCTAACACCGCGGCGGCCGCAGGACTTCCAGAATGTCGCGGCGGATTATTCGCGCTCCGCGCTTGATCACACCCACCGTATATCGGTGGAGTTTATCTGGGACATTCCTTACTTCCGGAGCGACAATCACTGGCTGCTGAGAAACGCGCTCGGTAACTGGGAGATTGCTCCGGTCTACATCTATCAGACGCCGGAGTATGCCGATGTGCAGAGCACGGCGGACGCGAACCTGAACGGAGATTCTGCGCCGGATCGTGTGATTTTGAATCCCAGCGGCGTGAAGGGCACGGGTTCAGGCCTGGTGAAGGTTTATGATCCGAGCCGCATTCCGCTGTGCGGCCTGGATGACAACGGCGATCCGATCAAGAAGTGCACTGCGAACCTGGTTGGGTACTATGCGGACAATCCGAATGCGCAGTACATCCAGGGGGACAAAGGTCTCTATGCCAACGCAGGCCGCAATACGCTGCCGATCCGCCCGATCAATAACTGGGACGTGACTGCGATCAAGCGCGTCAACTTCACGGAGCGTTATGCGTTTGAATTCCAGGCACAGGTGCGGAACGTGTTCAACCATTCGCAGTACATCTCCGGTTATCTGAGCCAGATCAACTCATTCGGAGACACCGGCGCTCTGAACTTCGTGAATCCTTCGAATTCGCAATTCAACCAGCCGCAACTGGTCTTCCCCAACAACGCACGCCAGATGCAACTCACGGCGAAGTTCATCTTCTAATCTGCTCAGGAAACAGTAGAGGCCGCCGAAACACTTGGCGGCCTCTTACTTTTGGGTACAGCAGGGATCAGCTCGCGGCTGCCGCAATGCCTACCTTGATGACGACATATACGATCCAGATCGCGAAGACGACCGCGATGCCGCGCGCCGGCTTCACCTTCGCCACAATTGCGCCCCCGAAGCCGGCGAGCGCGAGCGACCACAGCGAAAAAATGTCGAGCGACATACCGAGGGACTTGAGCCATCCGGACGCAGTTGCATCGAGAAAGTAAGCCAACGTCGCGGGCGAGGGTACGCTGATGTTATAGCCCTGCGGATCACTGGCGAATACAGTCGCGATGGCAACGATGGTGCCGAGCGCCGCCGGCAGGGCGGCGTAGATAGACACGGCGAACATCTCCGGATAATTTGTATTGCCGCCGAGCACAAAGGAAAAGATGCCCCAGAGGATCAGCGCAAAGAACGCGCTGAGCACCAGCCATACCACCGGGCCGCCCACCATAAACCCTTCCATGAAGCCCTTGGTGACGGATAGCATCTGCGCTGCTTCGGCGGGTGTGGCCTTCTCCAGCCGTTCGGCATTGCGGGGATTGCTGCGCAGCACGTTGGTGGTGAGCGCATTCCAGCCAACGTGCTGGACTGCGGAATAGGAGAAGATGTATCCGAGGAGGACGAGAATCAGGAAGGGCAGCCACCACGAGCGGTTCCGCTTGATGTCCGCAAAGGTTTTCGAAGGCTCGATGAAAGTGTCGACGACGCGTTCCACCTGCGAGAGCGCAAGCGAATCGGGGGCGTCAGTAGCGGTATTTGCGGTTTCCGGCATCGCAAAGCTCCCGTGGACCAGGTTTTGAGCTGCGGCTGATGCCGGTAAGCCTTACAGATTTTCGTTCCCTTGTCTACGCGCCCGTCCTAATGGCAGCGGCTGCCCTGCCGGCCATGCGCTTCCTGGCCGTCGCGGTCTTCTTCTGCAGCGCTCTCTGCAGCTCTTCTGCGTCGATGTGCCGGGCGGATTTGCGTAGCCGTTCGATGTCGTAGAAGGCGCGCTTCTCGGCCAGGAAGATATGGACAACAAAGTCCACGTAATCGAGCAGGATCCATTCGCCGAGCCGCTTTCCTTCGACGGAATTTGGGTAAGTGCTGAACTCGCGCTTGAGGCGGAGCTCAACTTCATCCGCAATGGTCTGCGTCTGGCGCTCGTTGGCACCGCTGGTGATGAGGAAGAAGTCGGTGAAGCCGGAGTCGGCGGCGTCAAGCTCCAGGATGCGAGTGTCGAATCCCTTCTTGTCTTCACAGGCAGCAGCGGCAGCGGCCACCATGCGGCGGGTGATCTCAGCGTTCGCGGCGGCACGCGACGGTGCGGACTTCTTCGCTGCTGCTTTCTTTGGACCGCTGACGGCGGCTCCGGCGGCCGTCCTGGTCACTGACTTCTTTGCCGGCACGGCTTTGGTGCGGGCGGTTTTCTTTGCGGGCTTCCGGACGGTTGCTGCCATCTGTTCTCCTGATGCCATTATCGTAAGCTGCGGTCAGCTGTGAATGTGTAGAGCCGATGCGAACGCGCGTATTCGGCGACGGCGGGATCGAGCACCCGTTGTGGGATGCCGGCGGAATGATCCGCGAGCGCGGCGCGCAGCGCGGTAGCAGAGATTTCGTAATCGAGGCCGGGCAGCAGCCAGAGCGTCTGCCTGCCGGCGGCGGTAGTGAGAGGAACGCGAAAGCAGCCGTCGCGCGGCTCCGGAATGCCACCGCGTACGTTATCGGGCAAGAAACTCTCCAAAGCATCCAGCGGGAAGCCGGGGCGTGCGGCGACGATCCACTGGGCTAGCATCAGGGCGTCAGCGGCGCGGCGCCACTGGCGGAGGGTCCGAAGCGAGTCCGCGCCAATCAGGCAGAAGAGCTCATCACCTGGGCAGCCCTGGCCGAGTTGCAGGAGCGTGTCGTAGGTGTAGTTGAAGCGGCCGTCCGGGCGTGGCGCGTCGATGTCGCTGGCGACAAGCGGCGGCCGTTGCCCGCAGGCGATCTCCACCATGGCGAGGCGGTTTTCGTAGGGGGACTGTGTCTGGTCGCGCTTGAGCGGCTGGCGACCGGCGGGGGCCATCAGAATGCGATCGAGATGCAGGCGTTCGGCAGCAGCCAACGCGATCCCGATGTGGCCCAGATGCGGGGGATCGAAGCTGCCGCCGAAGAGTGCCGTACGCATCGTCTGATGCTAACTGCACGGCCAGCGAGTGGGCGAGTCGGCAAATCAGCCGAATTCCAGTGATGCGCCGCATAATGAACGAGTGCCTATTGCCGCCATCGGACTCGGCGCGAATCTGCCTTCGCTTGTCGGCGCACCCGAGAAGACGCTGGAGGCAGCCATCGAGCGGCTCGCGGACTACGGGCGAGTCACGGCGCGCTCAACCATGTACAGGACGACGCCGGTGGGGTTTGTGGACCAGCCGGCGTTTATCAATGCGGCTGTGCTGCTCGAGACCGAGCTTATGCCGCGTGCGCTGCTGTATGCGCTGCTCGCAGTGGAGCGGAGCTTTGGGCGGGATCGGGCGGCAGGGCCACCGAAGGGACCTCGCACGCTGGATCTGGACCTGCTTTTTTGGGGGGCCTTTGTGCTGAACGATGCCGCTCTGACGCTACCGCACCCGGCCATGCAAGAGCGGCGCTTTGTGCTTGCGCCTCTTGCGGAGATCGCGCCGGAGTGGCGGCATCCGCTGCTCGGGCGCACCGTGTCGGAATTGCTGGCGGATTTGTCGCCCGGTGGTGGGTCTGTGGCTAGAATCAGCGAGTGAGCTTTCCCTACCGCATTCTTGCTACAGCCGGCGCGGGCCGTCGCGCCGTGATGGACCTGCCGCATCGCCAGGTACAGACGCCGGTGTTCATGCCTGTCGGGACCGCAGGCTCGGTGAAAGCCGTGCCCCAGCATCTGCTGGAGGCGCTGGGCGCGCAGATCATCCTCGGCAATACCTATCACCTCTACCTGCGACCGGGGCACGAGGTGGTACGGCGGCTGGGTGGGCTGCATCGCTTTATGAGCTGGCCGCGCGGGCTGCTGACGGATTCGGGCGGCTTCCAGGTCTTCAGCCTGAATGAGCTCAGGAAAGTATCGGAAGACGGCGTCGAGTTCCGCTCGCATATCGATGGGTCGTCGCATATGTTCTCGCCGGAGCTGTCCATTGAGATCCAGATCGCGCTGGGCGCTGACATCCTGATGGTCTTCGACGAATGCACGGAGTATCCGGCGGATCGCGAGCGGGCGCGGCGCTCGCTCGATCTGACGCTGAAGTGGGCGCGGCGGAGCAAAGATTATTTCGAGGCGCACAAGCACGAGGTGCCATGGTTCGCAGCCTTCGGCGGGCGCACGCAGTCGCTCTTCGGCATTGTGCAGGGAGGAATGTATCCGGAGCTGCGACGTGAATCGGCGGAGCGGCTGGTGGAGATGGACTTCCCCGGCTACGCCATCGGCGGCCTGAGCGTAGGCGAGCCGCGCGAGCTGACGCGGGAGATCATCGCCTCCACGCTGCCGCTACTGCCGAAGGACAAGCCGCGCTACGTGATGGGCGTTGGATATCCGGACGAGATTGTGGAGTACGCCAAAATGGGCGTGGATATGATGGATTGCGTGCTGCCGACGCGCGCGGCGCGACATGGGCTGTTGTTTATGTCCGAGGGGCGGATGAACATCAAGAACCGGCAGTTTGCCGAGGACCATCAGCCGCCCGACCCGAACTGCGGATGCCTGGTGTGCCGGCGTTACACGCGGGCGTATCTGCGGCACCTGATGGTGGCGCAGGAGCCGCTTGCCGCGGTGCTGAACACGGTGCACAATCTCGCGTTTTATCTCGATACGATGGCGCGGATGCGGGAAAGCATGGGTCGCGGTATTCCGCCGCTTTCGCCCACGGGAGTGCCTGCCGGCGCACGCGCAGAATAGCGACCCTATTTGCAACGTAGGTATCGATAGAGAACCTGGCAAATGCGAGTGTGGTGAACACTGGCGTGCTCTCGCGGAAAGGTTCAGCTCTCGCGGAGCGCAGCCATGGGATCAACCGCGGCTGCGCGACGCGCAGGGATGTAGCTGGCGGCGAGCGCGACGGTCAGAAAGAGAGTTGCCGCGAATAAGAACGTCACTGGGTCGATGGCTTTGACACCGAAGAGCATGGAGTCCAGGAGACGAGTGAGCGCGGCGGCTCCGGCGATTCCGAGGAAGATGCCGCTGAGCGCGAGACCGAGTCCCTGACGCATCACGAGCGCCATGATCCGGCCGCACTGCGCGCCCAGCGCGTGGCGGATCGCGATCTCGCGGGTGCGTTCCACGACCGAATAGGAGATGACGCTGTAGAGCCCGAGTATCGCGAGCAGCGTCGCGACTACAGAGAACGCGCCAAGCAGCGAGAACATGAGGCGGCGCTGGTCTTCCGATGCATCGACTACGGCAGAGAGTGTGCGTACCTCCGAGATGGGTTGGTTGTGGTCGAGCACGAGCACCTGGCGGCGCACCGCATTGGCGAAGGCGGCGGGATCGCCTTTGGTCCGCAGCATCAGCATGACGGATTGCGGTGGCTGCTGTGCGCTGGGCAGGTAGAAGGCGGGCGCGGGATCGGTGTCGCGGCCCTGCTGGTGCACTGCTGCGGCGATGCCGATGATCTCTAGCGGCTGCTTGCTGGAACCCGCCAACAGATGCCGGCCGATGGGATCGTCTCCGCGGGGATAGAGTGGCCAGAATCGGCGAGCGAGGCCTTCGTCGATGATGACGACCGGAGGGGCACCAGCGTTGTCGCGCGAGGTGAAGGCGCGGCCGCGCTTCAGCGGGATATCGAGCGTGCGGAAGTAGTCTGGCGAGATGAGCTGCACGATTGCGATGGGACGACGATTGAGTGCTATGTCAAGGCGTCCGGTGGGCTGCACCGGCATGCCCGCCCAGCCGGTGGCAGGCAGCGTGAGGGTGACGCTTGCGTGTGCGACACCGGGAATCGATTCGACTCGGTCGATGAGCTGCGCGTAAAACGCTGCGCGTTTTGCGTCGGTGTCGTAGACAGTGGGAGCAAGCGAGACCGACATGGTGAGCACGTGGTCGGGGCGATAGCCGGGGTCGATTTCGTACAGGTGGGCGAGGCTCTGGAGCAGCAGCCCTGCACTGACCAGCAGGATGAGGGATAGCGCGACTTGTCCGGTGACGAGCAGGCCACGCGGGCTGGTAGCGAAGTAGCGGCGGAAACGATGGATGCGAGTGCTGTTGCCTTGCAGGGCGGCGGCCAGATCTTGGCGGAATGGGGAGAGCGCAGGTGCGAGGCCGAAGAGAATGCCGGTGATGATGGAGAGCGCGAGCGCGAATCCGAGGACGGTGAGGTCGAGGCGAATCTCCGCACTCCGCGGAAGCGTGAGCGCTGTGGTCTGACGGATGGCGTTGAGCGCGGTCCATGCGAGCAGCGTACCGAGCGCACCCCCGGCGAGCGCGAGCAGCGTACTCTCCGCGAGCAACTGTCGCAGCAGTCGCCAGCGTCCTGCTCCGAGTGCAGCACGGACGGCGAACTCGCGTGCGCGGGTGGCCGCGCGAACAAGCAAGAGACTTGCAACATTCGCGCAGACGATCAGAAGCAGCAGGCCGACCGCTCCGGTCAGCAGGAGCAACGGTGTCCGTACATCGGCAATGACTGACTCCTGCAGCGAGCGAATGCGCGGACGGCCGGCGAGCACCTCGGGTTTGGCGTCGAGCATGGCGGGATGCGCGGAGGCGTATTGATGATTGAGAACGGCGAGCTCTTCGCTTGCCTGCTCGATGGAGATGCCGGGCTTGAGACGTCCGAAGACGTGGAGATAAGGGCTCAGTGGCCGCGACTTGACCGGCATGGACGACCACTCGAGCGGACGCGTGATCCAGACGCCGAGGCTCTGATCGGCGGAGGGAAACGAGAAGCGCGGTGGCAGGACGCCCACGATGGTGTAGGGCGCGCCGGCGAGTGTGAGAACGCGCCCGAGAATCGCGGGGTTGTCGGCGAAGCGGCGTTGCCAGAGCCGGGTGCTGATCAGTGCTTCATTTGGGGTTGCGCCCGGGGCTTCCTTGGGGCCGGCAGGCCGATCCTCGGCGGGGAGGAATCCACGGCCCAGCGCGGGCGCGACGCCGAGGATATCGAGGAAGTTCGCGGAAACGCGCTGGGCATTGATGACCTCCGGCTGGCCTGTGCCGGTGAGAGCCATCTGCTCCGCTGACGAGAAGACGCCGGTATCCGTGTAGGAGCGGGTCGCAGCGCGCAGCTCATCCACGTGAACCGGCGTGGCGCCATCGCTGAGGATGACGAGCTCTTGCGGATCGGTGTAGCCGAGCGGGCGAAGCAGCACGGCACGCACGACGGAGAATAATGCGGTGTTAGCTCCGATACCCAGCGCGACGGTGAGTACGATCGCAGCAGAGAAGCCGGGACGCTTGGCGATCATGCGGCCGGCGAAGCGAAGGTCCTGCGAGAGTCCGGTCATCGCGCGAATACCTACCTTTTCGGGGCGGCACCACTATATCGGTATCGGCTACGCGAGTGAGACCCGCGAGTGAGATCTATCATGCGCCGTAATTCTCTTCCTGCACGATTCGACTGGATTCCGCGGCAGTCGTGCACTAGAACTTGATTGTCTTTCCCGGAATCAGGCAGCATGGCGACCGTTCGAACAGCCGAGAATGCAGTGCGGATCGAGAGTGAGCGCAAGTTCGCCCTGAATGGCTGGCGCGGCGTTGCGCTGGTGTTGCTGGCTGTGTGCTGCTCGTTCTGGCAACTGCATGTTCACAACCGCGTCATGGGACCTAATTATTCCGATCTGGTGACGCGCTGGGTGGGGACGCGCGCTGCGATTGCGGGTCTCGATCCGTATTCAGAGGATATGCTGCCGGACATGCTGCGGATGTATTACGGGCATTATCCGCTGACGCCGAGCGATCCGAATCCCGAGCGACAGAGGTTCGACTATCCCGCGAACCTGGTCGTGCTGCTCGCGCCGCTTGCGTATTTCAACTGGCGGATGGCGCGCGTGATTTATCTCGTCGTGACGATAGCGCTGCTGGTGCTGGGGCTCCGTGGAGTCATCGAGATGTATCCGCGTCGATGGACGCGGCTGCAGATCGCGCTGGCTCTGGCGCTCGCGGTGTGCAGTTGGCCGGTGCTGTGGGGGTTGCGATTGCAGCAACCGACACTCCTGGTCGCAGGATTTATGTTTCTGGCCTGCTTTTGCCTGAGTCGTGGGCGGGAGCGCGCCGCTGGAATTCTTCTTGCGCTGGCGACGGTGAAGCCGCAGATTGCCGTAGTTCTGCTGGCATGGATTCTCTGGTGGGCCGTTCTTCATCGCGCGTGGCGGCTGCTGGCTTCCTTCGGCACCACGTTGGCGGTCATGCTCTTGCTGACGGAGGCTGTTGTTCCGCATTGGATCTCGCGCTGGAGGGCATCCCTGGCCGGTTATGGAAGCGCCACCGATACTGCTTCCGCGCTGGAGAATCTGTTCGGTCATTGGGCCGGCCTCGCATTCACTGTTTTGATTGCCGGATTTTTGTGTCTGAACCTGTGGCGTTTGCGCCGGGTGAGCGCCGATTCGCCGGAGTTCCCAGTTGCGGTCGGCATGGCTTTTGCGCTCACTGTCCTGGTGATTCCGACGCACCTAACGATGATTTACAACCAGGTGCTCCTCTTCCCGGCATGCCTCTTCGTGGTCCAGGCAAAGCCGGCGGACCGCGATTCGCGGATTGTGCGCTGGGTCGTGCTGGCTTTCCTGTGCGTGACGTTTACGCTGCCGCTGGCCTCGGTGATCGGCGAGACGATTTCGCGGCCTTCAGCCTTCTGGGACGCACTGCCCTACTTCTGCAACTCGCCGCTGATCGGGGCGGTCGCGATGGCGGCGGCGATCCTGGCCACCCGCGGGCAAAAGCCGACTCGCCAGCTACTGAAGGCGGAATAGCAGGCTTCAGTACGTTATATCTGTAGCGAGCCTGGTCATCGCGAGGAGAACGAGTGTCGGGATCATCATCGCTAGTGCGCGTGGGGGTGGTTCGCGCCGGTGTTTGCGCTGCGGCGGTGTGGCTGGCCCTGATGCCTGGCGGCTGCAGGCGATCTGAGCCTTCGCCTTACGGCGCGGCCGGTGGCACCCAGACGATTGTCGTAATCCGGCATGGTGAGAAACCTGCGGGCGGCCTGGGACAGCTCAGTTGTCGGGGGCTGAACCGGGCGCTGGCGCTGCCGAAGGTGCTGATCGGCCGCTTCGGTCGGGCAGATGCGATCTTTGCACCTGATCCGGCGGTGCAGGTGCGGGAGCACTCGCTGACAACGACCGACTACTCTTATGTGCGGCCGCTGGCCACGATCGAGCCTACGGCCATCACGTTGGGGGTGCCGGTGAATACGCAGATCGGCTTTCCGGACATCGCCCGTCTGCAGGCGGCGGTAACCGCGCCGGAGTATGCGAACAGCACCATCTTCATTGCGTGGGAACACAAGTACGCCTACGACTTTGCACGCCAGATGTTGCATGCGTACCGGCTGGACCGTGCGCAAGTGCCGTTCTGGCCGCAGGATGACTTCGAGACCATGTATGTGTTCCGCATCCGGAATGGGGCGATGGCGTTCTCGGTGGAGAAGGAAGGGCTGTCGGGGTCGCTTTCGGACACGTGTCCGACTTCCTAAGCTGGGGAGAACTCTCCGCGCAATGTCCCGGGCCCGTTGTCATGGATATGCGGTCGGCGGCAACGGCGCTTGTTCATGAATTCACTCGGAATGAACTCTCTGGCCTGATCTCTTGACACGAGCCAGCGGCTCCGGGATGCTTATTGCTAAGGTATCCTGCCGATCTGTGTGTCCTGCCTGTGCCTGTTTTCCGGGCGCGCGGGGCAGCTAATTTGGGCCGGATGGGCGGGCGAGAGCTCCGCTCCGGTTGCCTGCCATACCTGCTTCCCTCCCGTGCTCCGCACCGAAAGCTGCAGCCGGCCGTATGCGTGATTGCCGGCGCGGCGGGAGGGGAGCCTGACGGAAGAAGGACTGATTTGTTCGTGGAATTGATTGCTCTTTATGTGGGTGGGCTGCCAAGTGGCTTCGTCACCTTTCTCCCCGCCGTGCTGATGGTGGCCGTGTTTTATCTGCTGCTCTTCCGCCCTAACCAGCGGAAACAGAAGCAGTGGCAGGAGATGCTGAACAGCCTGAAGATCGGCGACAAGATTACGACCACAGGCGGGATGCGCGGCACGATCGTGGCACTACGCGACGATGCTATCCAGTTGAAGCTGCCGCCGGACGGCGTCAAGGTGGAGATCGTGAAGTCGGCCATAGCCTCCGTGACCACGAACACACCCGAAGAAGCGAAATAGGTCTAAATAGCCCTAACCCCAGGAAGAGAAGTAGCTGTCATCATGCGCAAGACTCTCACGACTCGAACCATTCTTATTGTTGCCATCCTGCTGGTCTTCATCTTCGGGATATTTGGTATTCCGCACGGGATTGGCGGCGACGCGCTCAAAGATGCGCTGGCCAAGCGCATCAACCTGGGCCTTGACCTGAAGGGCGGCACCCACCTGGTGCTGCAGGTGATGGTCGATGAGGCGGTGAGCGCCGAGACGGACAATGCGCTCGGACGCCTGCAGACCGACTTGCAGGCGGCGGGTGTTCAGGCGGCCTCTATTCTGAAGCCGAATCCCTCGGACCCGCTTACCCTCCAAATCAGCGGCGTGCCGGCGGATAAGTCGGGTGATGTGCGTAATGTGCTGGACACCAAATATGGCCAGCAGTACGACATCAGCTCCACGCCGGACGGATTCACACTGAAGCTGAAGGTAAGCGAGCAGCAGGCCCTCGAAAAAAAGGCGCTGCAGAACTCCATCGAGACCATCACGACCCGTATCAACTCGCTGGGCGTAACCGAGCCGACGGTGCAGGAATATGGCCTGGGTAAGAACCAGATTCTGGTGGAATTGCCAGGCGTGGACGATCCGGGACGCGTGCGGGACATTATCCAATCCACGGCGCGACTTGAAATTCACGCAGTCACGGGCGGACCTTTCGCGACGCAGGATGCGGCCAGGCAGGCGAACAATGGGGTGATTCCGCCGGATCAGGAGCTGATGCAGTACGGCGGCACTTCGACCGCGGAACAGGGGCAGTACTACCTGCTGCAGCGAATTGCGGTGGTTTCCGGCTCGGACTTTCGCGACGCGCAGCCGGGGCGGGACGAGAACGGTCGTCCCGACGCGACCTTTATTCTGACGCGCGCGGCGGGCGATCGCTTCTACGACTTCACCAGCAAGAACATAAATAAGCCGATGGCCGTGGTGCTGGACAACAAGGTCCAGGAGGTTGCGAACATTCAGGAGGCAATCCGTGACCAGGGGCGGATTTCCGGGCTGGGCGAGCAGAAGGCTAAAGACCTCTCCCTGATGCTGCGGACGGGCGCGCTGCCGGCCTCCATTCACTATCTCGAAGAGCGCACGGTGGGGCCATCACTGGGCGCGGACTCGATCCGCAAGGGCGTGACGGCGTCGATTGTCGGCATGCTGGCCGTAATGATCTTCATGCTGGTCTATTACAAGGGCGCCGGCATCAATGCGGACCTGGCTCTATTCCTAAACCTGGTGATCCTGCTCGGGTTCATGGGATTTACCGGCGCGACGATGACGCTGCCCGGCATCGCGGGCGTGATCCTGACGGTCGGCATGGGCGTGGATTCGAACGTGCTGATTTTCGAGCGCATCCGGGAAGAGATGCATGCCGGTAAATCAGCAGCCGCATCAGTCGATCAGGGCTTTGCGCACGCCTGGACAACGATTCTGGATACGCACGTGACCACGATGGTCTCGGCAGCGATTCTTTTCCTCTTCGGCACCGGACCGGTCAAGGGCTTTGCCGTGACGCTGGTGTTTGGTCTTGGTGCGAACCTGTTCACGGCAGTTTTTGTATCGCGGACGATCTTCGATGCGATTCTGACCCGAAAACAGCGTGGGGAGGCGCTTTCGATCTAAGTGCCGGCCGCACGGGCGCGGGAGTCGCTGGGTCCGCTTTCGATGGTCGAGCCTGGTGGGATTGCGCGGCAGAGCGGACAAAACGCGGTCAGTTGGCAGTGTAGGAGGAGGACGATATGAGATTGGCGATTGTGAGTGCTGCGACGGCGGCAGGACTGATCGGACTTGGTATTGCGACCGGCGCCCTGCTGATTGTGGCCACGGTAGCGGCAGAGCGCACAGTAGCACGCGGCGTGGCGGGAAAGTTGTTTTGCAGGAAATAGGTTGAGGCAGGAAACAGCGAAGTTTGGCTGAGCGGCGCTTCGCGCCGATACGGAACGGAAGGTACAGCAGGCCCTTCGGCAGGCTCAGGGCAGGCTCTTTGCTCCAGCTTCGGTAACGCTCAGGATGACAAATTGGTGTGGCGTGCTAAGGACTCGCGCGCTCAACGGAGTTCACGTGGAACTGTTTCACGACGTAAAGATCGACTGGCTGGGAAAGAAGTGGTATTTCCTCGGCTTCTCTCTGATTTTCAGCATTGCCGGCTTGCTCTCGATTTTCTTCTGGCATGGCATTCCGCTAGGCATCGACTTCAAAGGCGGGACGCTGGTGTATGTGAAGTTCGACCAGCCGCCTTCTGCCGACCGCATCCGTGACGCAGTGGACCGGGCCGGCATCCGCGACAGCCGCATTCAGCCGTTCGGTAACCAGATCGGACGCGGGCCGTCGAACCAGGTGATCATCTCGCTGCCCGAGAAGGAAGTGCAGGAGTCGAACGCCGAGGCAGGCAGCGAGACGATCGTGAAGGCGCTGAACGCGCACTACTCTGCGACCGGTGCAGCCAATCAGGGAAAACTCGACCTGGATAATGTGGGCTCCGGCACGCTGGCTGACTTTCTGCAGCAGCAGGATCCGGAGCACCTGGGGGCGGACGCCGGCAGGACAAAGTACACGGCGCAGGCCGATGCCATCCTGAACTACCGCGACAAGCAGGGAGATGGGCTGATCCCGAGCTTTGGCGCGCTGAAGAGTGTGGCCGATCCTGCGGTGGTCTCGGTGCTCGAGCAGCAGACCTATATCTCGGGCTTCCACGTTTTCAATACGGAAATTGTGGGGCCGCAAGTAGGAGCGCAGCTTCGGGGCCAGGCGATTAGGGCAACGCTCTACTCGCTGCTCGGGATGCTGATCTACCTCTGGTGGCGCTTTGAGCTGATCTACGGCGTTGCGGCTGTAGTGGCGGTCTTCCACGATACGCTGATCACTATCGGGGCATTCTCGCTGATGAACAAAGAGCTCACGTTGACGGTGATCGCCGCCATCCTGACGCTGGTCGGCTACTCGATGAACGACACCATCGTGGTCTTCGATCGCATTCGCGAGAACCTGCGGCTGACCCGGCGCGAGCCGCTGGCCACGCTGGTGAATCGCAGTATCAACCAGACGCTGAGCCGGACTGTATTGACTTCGGGACTGACGTTCCTCACAGTGCTTTCGCTGTTCCTGTTTGGCGGCGAGGTGCTGCACGGCTTTTCATTTGCCCTGGTGGTGGGCATCCTGATCGGCACTTACTCGTCGATCGCCGTGGCGGCGCCGATGCTGGTCGCATGGCAGGAGTGGCGCGCCGGGCATGGGAGGGCAGCGGCTCTTCCGGCGGCGAAGCGAGCACGGGTCTGAACGCGAGCCAGCGAATAAGCCAAAACCCGCTTGATTGGGTGACAGGCGGTTCGCGGCTCTATACCTGAAGAGGACATCTCCGGGTCTGCACTGCTTTCGGTGCAGACCGGTTTATTTTTGAAATTCGGGGAACAATTCACCGGGGGATGGGTGTCTATAGCCAAGAAGCCGCAGACCCAGTCTCCGTGGCCTTCGCTGACGGCATGACTGCTCTCCAGGCGGAGAGCAGCCGGGTGTTGCCTGAAGGA
>DASVAI010000254.1:0-7089 GCA_036376445.1 Acidobacteriaceae bacterium | reverse complement strand
GGCAGGCGTGCTGCTGACGACCGAAGAGTGCCTGCTGAGCCCCATCCAGCAGCGCAACCCCGGCGTAACCCGCGAGCAACTGGAGCATGCCTTCCACGACTATCTGGGCGTCGAGCAGGTGCTGTGGATGAACCGCGGCATCGCCGGCGACGATACGCACGGACATGTCGATGACATCACGCGCTTCGTCGGTCCGGAAACAATTGTCACCGTAGTGGAGCCGAATCGCGGCGACGAGAATCACGAGCCGTTGGCCGAGAACCTGGACCGGCTGCGCTCCGCGCGCACGCGAGACGGCAAGCCCTTTGGCATCGTGGAGCTTCCGCTTCCCTCGCCCGTGGTGTTTGAAGGCCAGCGGCTGCCGGCGAGCTTTGCGAACTTCTACATCGCGAACGGGCTGGTGCTGGCGCCTACCTTCAACGACGCCAACGACCGTGTTGCACTGAACGCACTGGCAGAGTTGTTCCCTGACCGCCGGATCGTCGGCATTCACTGCGTGGACTTCATCTGGGGGTTGGGCGCGCTCCACTGCATGACGCAGCAGCAGCCGGCGGGGTGAATTCGATGAGTGACCTTGAACTGATGGAAGTCGCACTCAATGAGGCGGGCGCTGCGGAAGCCGCGGGCGAAGTCCCCATTGGCGCGGTCATCCTCTTGGAAGATCGCATCATTGCCCGCGGGCAGAACCGCGTGCTGCGCGACAATGACCCCACCGCACATGCAGAGATCGTCGCGCTGCGCGAAGCGGCGCGAGCCCTCGGCAACTACCGGCTGGCGGGGTGCACCATGATCTCCACACTCGAGCCCTGTGCCATGTGCGCGGGCGCCATGATTCACGCGCGCATCGATCGCCTGGTCTTTGCCGCCGACGACCCCAAGGCGGGCGCTGCGGGTTCTGTGCTCAGCGTCCTCAATCACGCCGCGCTGAATCATCAGCTCACCATCGAGCGGGGCCTGCTCGCCAACGAGAGCGCGCGGCTATTACGAGAGTTCTTCCAGCAGCGCCGTTCGTCATCTCCCGCCTGATAGCCCGGCCATTCCCAATCGTTGTAGCGGCGCGGTATCATGGCGCGGCATGCAGGTGATTGTTTACTCCGCGTTCTGGTGCCGCGACTGCCGGGAGGCGAAACGTTTCCTCGAGCAGCACCAGATTGCTTATACCGAGGTCGATATCGAGCGCGTGCCCGGTGCGGCCGAAGAGGTGCTGCGGCACGTCGGCAAGCGCGCTATCCCTCAGTTTGTGGTGGACGGCAAATGGGTGCAGCCGTATCAGCCCGGTGTGGGCTTTCTTTACGAAGAGATGATCGAGTTCTTCGGCCTCGCTGCCTGAAACGGCCTCACGTCGGCGTCGATTCATCTGCGGCCGGGGTCCCGGGGTCCTCGAGGATCGCGCGTGCATCCGCTTCATCCGCGGCGCTTACCTGCAACAGCACTCCGTCGAGCCCGACGCCATAGAGCAGCCCTGCATTTTCGCCCGCAAGAAAGCAGCGAATGCCTGCGGAGTCCAGCCGGCCCTTGGCCATCTCCGCCTGCATCATGTCGCGGAAGCGCTCGACTGTGACCATTTCATCGTTTGGCTGCTCTGCCGGCCCTTGTGCCATGGATCTGCCCCCTTGTGCGCTGAAGCCTTTTCGGTATTACTGCAGACCGTCCGACTATTGCTCTTGCGGCTTTTCGTTCAGGAAAAGCCACGCCGAGACGATCTCCGCAGTCCAGAGTATTACCGGAAACGCTTTAGTTGGATGCACGCCCGATAGAATAAGTACTGCCGCCTGGAATGATACCGGCGCAGGAAAGAGACAGCATTGATCGCACGTTATACTCGGCCCGGCATGGGCGCCATCTGGACCGACGAGAACAAGTACCGCATGTGGCTGAAAGTGGAAACCGCCGCCAGCGAAACCCTCGCCGAGGACGGCATCGTGCCGAAGGAGGCCGCTGCGGCCATCCGCGACAAAGGCGATTTCGATCTGAAGCGCATCCACGATATCGAGGCGGAGGTGAAGCACGATGTGATCGCCTTCACCACAGCGGTTGCGGAGAAGATCGGTCCCGAAGCGCGCTGGCTGCATTACGGTCTCACGTCGAACGATGTTGTCGACACCGCGCAGGCGCTGCAGGTGAAGGCCGCCTCCGGCTTGCTTCGTCATAGCATTCTTGCCCTGCGCGAGGTGCTGAAGCGCCGCGCGCTCGAGTTCCAGCACACGCCCATCATCGGCCGCACGCACGGCGTCCATGCCGAGCCAACCACCTTCGGACTGAAGCTGCTGAACTGGTATGCCGAGATGGGCCGCAATCTTGTTCGCTTCGATGCCGCGGCCGAAGATATGCGTGTCGGCAAACTCTCCGGCGCGGTGGGGACCTTCGGCCATTTGAAGCCGGAGCACGAGGTCCGCATCTGCGAGCGGCTCGGGCTGAAGCCCGCTCCCATCGCCACCCAGGTGATCCAGCGCGACCGCCACGCGCAGTACATCTCTACGCTCGCCGTGCTTACCGCGACTCTGGACAAAATGGCGACGGAGATCCGCCACCTGCAGCGCACAGAAGTACGCGAAGCCGAGGAGTTCTTCTCCGAAAAGCAGAAGGGTTCGAGCGCCATGCCGCACAAGCGCAACCCCATCACGTCCGAGCAGATCAGCGGGCTCGCCCGCGTCGTGCGCGCCAACGCGCAGGCTGCGTATGAGAACGTGGCGCTGTGGCATGAGCGCGATATCTCGCACTCCTCGGTGGAGCGCGTCATCTTCCCGGACTCCACCATCCTGGCCGACTACCTGCTCGCGAAAACAACCTCGCTCATCGACAAGCTGCTGGTCTATCCCCATCGCATGCTGCGCAACCTCGAGAGCACCGGTGGGCTGATCTTCTCCGGACAGTTGCTGCTTGACCTAGCTGAGTCCGGCATGTCGCGCGAGGACGCCTACCGGCTGGTGCAGGAACACGCCATGCGCGCCTGGCGCGAGGACCTGGTCTTCCGCGACCTGGTCGCGAAGGACAAAGAGATTACGAAGCGGCTCTCGCCGGAGAAGCTGGCCCGCGCCTTCGATCTTGATCGGCAACTGCGTAACGTGGATGCCATCTTCGTACGCGTGCTGAAGCACGAGAGAGTGCCGGCATGAACGTAACGGTCGCGGTGACGGGAGCGAGCGGCTCCATGCTGGCGCAGCAGCTCCTGCGATCGCTGGAAGCAGACCAGCGCGTCACCGGCATCGATTGCGTAATCTCGGAAAGCGCGCTGCGCGTCATGGCTGAGGAGCTGCAGATCTCCGGCCGCCACGCGATTCTCGAAAAGCTGCGCGGCGCAGCACCGAAGAAAACACATCAGCGCGCAGAGCAGGACATTGGCGCGTCGATCGCAAGCGGCAGCTATCCTACCGCGGGCATGATCGTGCTTCCCTGCTCCATGGGCACGCTGGCCGGCATCGCAAATGGCATGGCCGGCAACCTGATCGAGCGCGCCGCGGACGTCTGCCTGAAGGAGCGGCGACCGCTGATCCTGTGCGTGCGCGAGACACCCTTAAACAAGATTCACCTGCGCAACATGCAGCTTGCCGCCGATGCCGGCGCGACGATCTTCCCCGTGATCCCGTCGTTCTACAACGAGCCGGTCACGACCGCCGACATGGTCCGGAATTTCGTGGATCGCGTGCTGGCCCACTTTGGCCTCCCACAGCCCGGCGCGTTTGTATGGAAAGCAAAATAACGGCGCCCCCCAATCCAAAGAGTCGCAGGATTGCGGACTCTACTTGGAAGAATCTTGCTCTCTTCCTTTTCACGCTGGGTGCCATCGTCCTTTGCGGGCTGATGTTGCGCCCTTTTCTGCCGGCCATCACCGGCGCTATCGTGCTTGCGATCGTTACCTACACTCCCTACCTCTGGATCGAGCAGCGCGTTGCCCGCCCGACTCTCGCTGCGACCATCAGCCTTCTGCTTGTCATTCTGTGCATTATCGGGCCCGTTGCGTACATTCTTTGGAGTCTTGGCCATCACATCTTGAGCGCGGCTCATCTCCTGCAGGGTCGCTCACCGCAGCAGGGTGTAGCACAGATCGTCAATCAATCGCCGCGGATCGCGAATGCGCTGCAATATCTCAGCGACAAGGTGGATTTGAGCAGCGTTCTCAACAAAGGAGCCGGTGTGGTGGGAGCATGGCTCGCATCGGTATTTGGAGGCTCGATCGCGGTCGTCACGCAGATCGTGATCCTCCTCTTTCTACTGTTCTTTCTCTATCGTGATCACCGGCGCGCCGCTGAAGGACTGCGCTCGCTGCTGCCGTTCGAGGATGCCGACGCGAACTACCTGCTCATGCGCCTCGTGCAGACGGTCCGGGCAACCGTGCTCGGTCGGTTCGTGGTTGCCACGCTCCAGGGCGTAATCGCCGGTATCACGTATGCCGCCCTCAGCGTTCCCGCGGCCTCGTTGCTCGGCATACTGACGGCTTTCTGCGCCATGATTCCGTCCTTCGGTGCGGTTCTGATATGGGCTCCGGTCGCAATCTGGCTGGCCCTGGCGCATCATTGGATCCAGGCGATAATCCTCGCCTGCATCGGCGTGCTCATCATCAGCACGCTCGATAACTTTCTCTATCCGGTCCTGATCGGCAACGAACTCCAACAACACACCGTCATAATTTTCGTTTCGATTCTCGGAGGCATCTGGCTCTTTGGCATAAGCGGCCTGGTTCTCGGGCCGATTATCTTCTCCGTGACACAATCGCTGCTGATCCTCTGGCGCGAAAAGGCAGCCAAAGGCTCGGGCCCAGGTGAGAAACATGCCCTGCCCCCATCGTCCAGCGATCCCGCTCGTCCCGGAAAAGTTACATCGGCATGAACTTCACGTGCTCGGCGCGCACATCGTCCGACGCGAAGAGGCTGAGAAACGGCGCGCCTTCTGCCGCGGCCTCTACCGCAGGCAGCCCCTGCAGCTCGCCGCGGACGCCGGCGCGACCATCTTTACCGGTGATTCCGGCCTTCTACAACGAGCCCGCGACTACGGCCGAAATGGTTCGCAACTTCGTGGACCGCGTGCTGGCGCATTTCGGCCTGCCGAAGCCAGGCGCGTTTGTGTGGAAGCCGTCGTAGTTATCAGTCACCTAGCATGGTCAAATCAGCAACGCTCGGATACTTACGAAGAGGGGAAAAATCAACTTTCCAGAAATCCACTTCAAATAATCGGCCTCGTTGATCCGAGTTGATTCCAATCGATACCAAGATTCCATCGGTATCCAGAAACTCCGCTTCGCGCAGGACCTTTCCAAGATGTCTCTCATGCGTGTTTTTATCTACGAATCGGATGCTTCCCATGCCCCCGTCCAACATTTCGTCGACTTCAGAGGTGTCCAGGACAAAATCAAGATTCGGGTATTGATTTGCCAGCATCGCGCGAAGCAACGCCTTCTCTTGAGGCAAGAGTCGACGTCTTGACCCGGGTTTGGTATAGCGCGAATCGCCTTTTGCCATCGGTCTAGTCTCTTGCCTTACATCGGCATGAACTTCACATGCTCGGCGCGCACGTCGTCGGCCGTGAAGAGGCTCAAAAACGGCGCTCCACCTGCCGCAGCTTCCACCGCAGGACGCCCCTTCGCCTCGGTGCGCTCCACCAGGCAGACCACTCCGATCACGCGCATCTTCGCAGCTTGAGCCGCTTCGATCGCCGCGACCGTTGAGGCGCCGGTGGTGCACACGTCGTCGACGATCAGGACCGGCGCGTTCTCTTCCGAGAAGCCTTCGATCTTCCTGCCGGTGCCGTGCTGTTTCTCTGCCTTGCGAACGAGGAAGCCGTGAATCAGGCGTCCTCTGCCCTGGTCGATGTGCCGTTGCGCGCTGGCAATTGCGACGGCAGACACGACCGGATCGGCTCCTAGCGTCAACCCGCCGACGGCATGGGGATCGATGTGGTGCTGATGCAGCAGGCCGAGAATGGCCAGCCCGGTGAGCCGCGCGCCTTCGGCATGCAACGTGGTGGTGCGGCAGTCGATGTAGTAATCGCTGCGCCCGCCGGAGGAGAGCTGGAAATCTCCGAGTCGAAAAGACTGTTTCGCCAGGAGTGTCAGTAGCTGCTGGCGCGGTGAGTTCTTGTCCGTCGTCGCGGTCATCACTTCCCCAGCTTATCCAAATGCCGGAAGCCGTCGGTACCGATAAAGAGCATCACGAAGATGGTCGCGTTATACATGGCATGCACCACGGTACTGGCGGCGAGCGAATGGAAGCGCAGCCGCGTGACGCACAGCACCACGCTGACGGCGAAGAGCACCGCAAGCGGCGCGAACGAGTGGGCAAGCTGCGCGCCGTGCAGCATGGCGAAACCAATGCTGGTGATGATGGTGGAAAAAACGAGCGCCGGCAAACTCCACCCTGGATCGGAGAGCCTCGGTGGATCGGAGAGCATCGGCTGCGCCGGCGCAGCGTAAACCGGCTCCGGTTGCCATTCACCCGTTATCAAAACCGGCGCTGGTGGCGTGACGCGCACGCGGTTCATTACCCAGTCCCACGCAGAGGCGAGCGAGGGCAGCAGGAATCCGCGGAAGGCCAGCTCCTCGAACGCGGGCGCTACCGTCACGCCAAAGACCGCGATCAGCCACACGCCGAGCCGATGGGTAAAGAACTTATCGATGGGCAGCTCTTTGGGAATGGGCAGGAAGTTCGAAAGGAACTGCACAATCACGCTCGTCGCCACGCCGATACCGGCCAGCGCCCACCATCGCTGCTGCGCAATAACGGCGCGCCAGTGCACGCCCTGGCCGAAGGAGCGTCGCCAGAAGAGCGGGAAAATTAGGACGCTGATGCCCGCCGCGATTGCGTATACCGCAGCCTCGATGGGGATGACGAGCAGCGGATCGGTCTGCATCTGCTGCTGCGATTCGTGCAGTCGCGAGCCCAGGTGCATGAACGCGAGCGCGACGGCAACCCCAACGACAAAGCCGGTGACCACCACGATGACGAAGAAGAGCAGCGTGTGGCCGAGATGCGGCGTGGGGCCGCCGCCCATGCGCGGTGCTTCTACAGGAACCGGATAGGCAGGCTCCATCGGCAGCTCGGTTTCATCCGGCGAAGCGGCAGGCGGCAGTGAACTGGGATCGATCGGCATCGCGGC
>DASVAI010000251.1:0-11367 GCA_036376445.1 Acidobacteriaceae bacterium | reverse complement strand
TCCTTCATCCGAATCTCGAGTTCCTGCCGGCGCGCCGCGGCGGGGTGCAGCAGCGTGCCTGCGTCCAGGGCGCTGGTGGTCTGCTGCGGATAGATAATGCGCAGCGTCAGTGTGTCACGGTGGACGGTGACCAGCGGGTTTTGCCAAGCGTCCGTACTGTGCACGTTGATGTACAGGTGCTTGGAGGGCGGTGGAACGTTCTCGAGCGACTCGCGCGCGGTCGCCTCGCTCTTAGCCAGTTCGCGCGCCTGCTCCTTCTGGAGCTCGTGAGCCGTGGGTTGCTGCGAGCCGGTCGACTGATTGCCATGATGGCAGCCTGCGATGAGCATGACGGGCAGAACGAGGGCGGTAATAACCGAAATGCTGCGTTGCACGCACTAAGAATATCAATCCGCGCCTGCTGTACGGACCCGCGGCATTGTTGAACTAGCGTCCTTTCCAGGCCGGCGAGCGCTTTTCAAGAAAGGCGCGCGTGCCTTCGGCCCTATCTTCAGTGGCGCATGCGAGCCCGAAGAGCGATGCCTCGAGCTCCAGCCCTGCTTCCAGCGGTAGGTCGTAACCCACATCCACAGCGCGCAAGCAGCCCGACACTGCCAATGGAGCCTGCTGTGCAATGGCGCGCGCCAACGTTTCCGCTCGCGACATCAGCGCTTCGGCGGAAACGACCTCGTCCACCAGGCCGATCCGGAAAGCTCCCTCCGCGCCTACCATGTCGCCGGTCAGCAGCAGCTTGAGAGCGGCACTTCTTCCCACCAGCCGTGGCAGTCGTTGCGTGCCGCCGTAGCCCGGCAGCAGGCCGAGCTTCACCTCCGGCTGGCCAAGCCGTGCGCGTTCGCTTGCGATGCGCAGGGTGCAGGCCATGGCCAACTCGCATCCGCCGCCGAGGGCGAAGCCCTGGATCGCGGCGATCACGGGCTTGCCGCAGGTCTCGATCTTCCTAAAGACCTCCTGGCCGCGACGCGCGAGATCATGGCCTTCTGCCGCCGAGAGCGTCGCCAGCTCACCAATGTCCGCGCCGGCTGCGAACGCCTTCTCGCCCGCGCCGGTCAGGATAACGGCGCGTACGGCAGTCTCCTTGGCGAGCGCGGTGAAAGCGTCGTCCAACTCAGCGAATAGGGCGCGATTCAGCGCGTTCATCACCTTGGGGCGGTTCAGCGTCACGACGGCGAAGGAATCGCTCCGTTCCAGCAGCAGTGTTTCGTAGGCCATGGATCTCCTTGGGTGAACCTCCTATCATCCACGGCGCGGACGCTCATGTCATCCGGAGCGCTGGCCAGGGCCGATGTTAGATTCAAAGAGGATGATCAAGGGAATCACCTTTGTGCACGCGGCCAGCACGCCTGCGGTCTATGACACGCTGCACCGCTTTTTCTCCGCCGTTGGCATGGAGGCCGGCCGCAACTGGGAAACAGATACCAGCCGAGGCGCGCCATTTCTTGCGCCCGTAGGCAGCTTCGAGTTGCTAGACGGAATGGCGCACCTGCCCGCCGAAGTGCTCATCGAGGTGACCGCAATCGACGACGTGCACCGCGCAGCGAAGGCATGGCTTGAGCAGTCGGCGGGCGCGCAGGAAGCCGCCAGGCGCATTACAAATGTGTCGGCCACGACGTGGAAGTCAATCGCGTTCACCATCGAGCCGGTGCCTGGGATTCCGCTTGCGTTCTGGCAGTGGGAAGACCCTCTGCGCGGCAAGCCGCTTGCCCTCGAAGGCGATCTTTCCGCCGTGGGGATGCGGTTTGCCATCGTGGTCTCGCGCTGGAATGCCGTCATTACGGATCGCCTGCTGCAGGGGGCGCTCGATGGATTGCTGCGCAGCGGCGCGTCGCGCGAGCAGATCGAGATTGTGCGCGTGCCCGGCGCATGGGAGATTCCTTCTGCGGCGCGCGCCTTGGCCAGCACGCGGCGCTTTGAGGGAATCATCGTGCTGGGCTGTCTGTTGCGCGGCGAGACGGCGCACTATGAGGCGATTTACAACGAGGTAAGCCGGGGTATCGGCCAGTCACAGCAGGAGACGGGAGTGCCTCACGGCTTTGGCGTACTCACCTGCGAGACGCTGGAGCAGGCACTGAATCGCGCCGGCATCAAGGCAG
The DNA here is from genome assembly GCA_036376445.1 of Acidobacteriaceae bacterium. Taxonomy (GTDB): domain Bacteria; phylum Acidobacteriota; class Terriglobia; order Terriglobales; family Acidobacteriaceae; genus KBS-83. The sequence goes on along the minus strand of DASVAI010000251.1, from coordinate 9,277 downwards.
GGAATAAGGGATTCGAGGCGGCCGTCGCCACGATTGAGATGGTGGATGTGCACCGGAAAATCGCCTCCGCGGATACAGACAGGCGGACTGTATGAGTCAGCCTCCCGGCAAGCGCCGCAAATCGCGCGAACTTGCCATGCAGATGCTCTTTCAAATGGATGTTGGGAAACAAACGGCTGACCAGGTGCGACAAAGCTTCTGGAAAGCGCGGGAAGAAGCGGTCGATACCGATACCCGTGGCTTCGCCGAAGACCTGTTCCGCGTGGCGACCAATCGGGAGCAAGAGGTCGACGAGCTGATCGAGCAGCACTCTGCCAACTGGCGCATCCCGCGTATGCCGGCGGTCGATCGCAACCTGCTGCGTCTCGCAGTAGCGGAGTTGCTCGGTTTCCCAGGAACGCCGGTCCCCATTGTTATCAACGAATCGCTCGAAATTGCGAAACGCTATGCCGCCCCAGAGTCGCTCGGCTTTTTGAACGGGATCCTGGACGCGATTGCGAAGAGCCGCAAATAGAGACAACAACGGACAACCGCAGATACCTACAGACCAAATCAGTCGACGGCAGAAAGCCCAAACGTCATCGCGGAACTCTGCCTTTTGTCTGTTTCTGTCTGCTTTTGTCTGTAGTTGTCTGCCATCGTCTGACGTGGTCTGTCGTTGGTTTTCCTTTACGGAATCGCCCTGGGCTTCACGGCCAGGAATTCCGCAGGCGTTACACCGCCGTTCCCGTCCGGCAGGTTGGCGGTGAACTGCTCGGTGTCGTCCAGTGTATTTGTGGTGACGATGTGCATGTTGCCGTCGCCGCCTGTGGAGACGAAGATCTCCGAGTAATCCGGGCTGAAGATTGCGGCTACCGGCGTTGTCGCCTGCGCCCCTGTCAATTTCACATCGGCCAAGCTTCCGGCGGTACCCGGCGCGGGAATCTTGTAGACCGGCAGCACTGCATTGCCCGGCGTGGCGCTTGCTGAGTCATACGTAACAATGGCGAGGGACGAATTCGGCGACGAGACCACCTGATGGATCAGCGATGGCGCGTACTTCGCGAGTGAAACTGGGTAGTTCGCCGGGTTGCCGATTGTGATCGGCAGGGTCGCCTTGGTCGTTGGGTCGACCGGGCAAGCACCGGAGACAACTGTCTCGCCGGCGGGCGGCGTTGCGTTGGTGGGCACAACGACATTCGAATCGATCAGTTGTGGCGTGGGGCCCGCGGTGGCGCTGATAACGTGCTCGCCATTGGTGGTTCCGGTCAGGTGATCGGCGGTAAATCCGTAGCCGACCGCACCACCACTAACGGCGGATGGATAATTGTCGATCGGGGTAACTCGCGTGTCGGGGCAATATCCGCGCGCGGTAGTGTTCTGCCCGGACAGGAAGGCGCCGAACTGCGGCACAGCCAGCGTCACATCCGGCGAGCAGAAGATGTTATAGGCAGTATTCGCGTCAGCCCCGGGGCCGCCATTGGCCGGGCAGGCGGCAGCAGACGGCGTACCATTCGAGGCGTCCAGCGTCTCCGTGCTCCACCCTGTGAAGGTGTTGTAGACGTAAAGCTTGTTGGTGCCCAGCATGTAGATCGTACTGCCGTCGGGTGAGAATGCCGCATGCTGCGCGACACCGCCGTACTGCGTCACGATGGAAGCCGGGGTTCCCGTGCTGCCGCTGCTGCCCGAACCACCCGTGGTGGTCGAGCCCTTCACTTCGGGCTGGTAGACGTAGAGGATCTGGCGTGCGCGGTCGTTGATGACAACCTCATTATTTATGGGCGAAACAGCCAGCACCACTCCCGGAACCGTGACATCTTCCTTGATTAACGTGTTGGTTGCAGCGGCATAGACCATCAGCTCGCGGTAGCTGCCGAAATAGAGGCTCGTACCTGTCTGATCCAGCACCATGGAATTTGGCGTGTAGGGCATGTGCACCGGCGTGCCAATGGTGCTTTGGCTCAGATCCAGGGGCGTAAAGTACTGCGACTTGGGGCTCGCCATCCATAGATAACTGCTTGCTGATCCGGGTGAGTTCACGTCCAGCGAGTTGCTGGCGATAGGGGTGCCGTTACCATTCACACCAATCAGATTGATGGGCGCTGGATTGCACGTGGGCGGCGCGCAAACGGCATAGACCGAGCTCGATCCAAAGAAGGTCGATGTGATCGCGCCCGAGCCGCTCACACCGACCGTGCGCTGATCGGTGGATGTGTAGCTCAGCGGCACGCCGGTGATCGTATTGCCCTTCGTGTCAATCACAGTGGCGGTTGTCGGCTGGGGTGTGTTCGGCTTTACAACCACTTTGGTGCCGCCGTTTGCCGTTAGCGTGATCGACTGCGGCGGACAGGTATGAAAGTAGCCGGCGCTGGAACTGGTGCCGGAGATGCTGGCGGTGATTAGCGCGGCTCCGGGCGCCTTTGCGGTTGCGACGCCGTTCTGGTCAATGGTGACGATGCTGTTCTGCGATCCGGTACCCGAGCTCGAGGTGGTGCTCTGCGCTGCGTAGGTTAAATGGCCCAGCACGCTGGAGCAGGTCGGTACGCTTGAATTATTCGGCCCGCAGTAGAGCTTCTGTTGCCCATTGACGGTCACGAACGCCGTTGCATCTAGTTGGGCGGACTGGAACTGCGAGAGACAATCGGTGACAGCAGCACCGTTACTGGCCGTCGTGTTCAGCGCCACATTCGTGACCGGCGGGTGGATGTATATCTGCACCGAGTTGCTGGACGCGTTGCCGGCGCCAGCCGTTGCGGTAGCTGATGCTACTTCCGCGACGTTGGCTGGGATGCAGGTTGTAAATGGCGTCACGCCGCTGGTTGACTGCCGATTCCAGTGGCCTGCACAGACTTGGCCAGAGGGCGACACGTCGGCATTTTGAAACGTTGGATCGGGAGTAGGGCCAACGATTCCGTAGTGCACTGTTCCAGTACTTACCGATGCGCCGGCACAGTCCTTGCCGTTACCCGCCGTGAGCGTGCCCACCTGCCCATAGGCAAGCGAAATGCCAGTCTGCTGGGGCTCCAGCGTAAACGACACCAGCTGTCCCTTCTTTGTTCCGAAGCCGTTTCCAAAGGCATTGCAGTAGTTGTTGGGGTTGGAACCGCAACCGAGAACGGAAAGCTGAACGGGAACAGTAATGAGAAACAGGACAACAAGGATGAACGACCGCCGCATGAAACCTCCCCGCAACAACCAGACTGGATCTAGGCGAACGGCTCAACGACAGCGAACATTCGACGAGCGAAGAAATCCTTCGGTTGCCACGGTTGCACTGCTGAAAAGATCACTGTGAAATCGTGTGTCACGAGTGTAAAGCAGGAGGGGAGTGAGGGGCTAGGGCAAGCCGGTGAAAGGCAACGGCAGACTACGACAGACAAAACCAGGCAAATGCAGACTTCTTCCCTCCTGGTGTTGTCTGCCGTTGTCCTCTTCCGCTACTGTCCGGCAACCGTAGTGGATGGCCTACCCAGATAATGATCGAACCAATCGAGGGACCGCTCCAGCACATCGATGCGGTGCTCCGGATTGCGGAAGCCGTGGCCCTCGTTCGGGTAGACGACAAGCTGCGTCGCCACGCCCTGGTCCTTCAACGCGTGCCAGAACTCGAATGACTGCGGCGCGGGGCACTCGCCGTCGCGATCGCCCACTACGACAAGGGTGGGTGTCTTCACTTTGCGAATGAAATCAATCGCGGAGCTCTTCGCGTAGACCGAGGGATCGTCATAGACGCTCGCGCCGAAGAAGGGCAGCATCCATTGATCAATGGAGTTCTCTCCGTAATAGCTCTGCCAGTTCGCTATGCCCGCGCCGGCGACCGCGGCATGGAAGCGATGCGTCTGGGTCACACCGAACATGGTCATGAATCCGCCATAGCTCCAGCCTGTCAGCCCAAGGCGATTGTCGTCCACGCTCGGATATTTCTTTTCGACTGCGTCCACGCCGGCCATGATGTCGCGCAGATCGCCATAGCCGAAGTCCTTGCGGTTTGCCATGGTGAAGCGTTCGCCCTGCCCGTAACTGCCTCTCGGGTTGGGTTCCAACACAAAGTAGTCCATCGCGCTCAGGGGTGCGCCGCCAAAACCGGCGTAGGGCCAGCGGGGCAGCACCGCGCTTGATGGGCCACCGTGCACCATCACGATCAGCGGATACTTCTTCGTGGGATCGTAGTGCACCGGGAGCATCAGCCAGCCTTGAATATGGAAGCCCTCGTTCGTCCACTCGATGGACTCCGCCCGCCCCCAGGACGGCTTTAATGCATCGTTGATATGGGTTACTTGCCGAAGCTGCGTTCCCGCCTTCAACTCGCCCACGTAGACCTCCGGAGGCTTCTCGAACGAGCTGCTTGCCAGCGCGAAGCTGCCATCCTTCGCAATCGATAGACTCATCGACTCCCGGCCATCGCCGAAACCTGCAGGAAGCTCAAGCAGCGTCTTCTCCTCCGTCAGCGCGGCCGTCTCGCCGGTTCCCGCAAGGCGATATTCAGCAATGCGGCTCTTGCCAGCCACGACCTGGGAGATGACGAGCGAGTGGTCGTCGACCCAGTGCGGCCACACAGACGTCACATTCGCCTGGCGTGTGATGTCCACTGCGCTTCCGCCGCGTGCGGCAACCAGATAGACATCCCCACCGGTGGCGCCCTGGTCGCTCATCAGCCCTCCGATGAACGCAACAGATTTTCCATCCGGCGACCAGCGCGGCACGGCGATTTGCAGTCCGTGCAGCGGCCCGGCATCCTTCTGCGGATCGACGAGGCTGGTCGGCTGCGCTTCCGGTTTTGCCGCAGCCGTATAAAGCTGCGCCACCCACCAGTTGTTCTCTCCAGGAGGCGGAGCGGCGATGTAGGCCAGCTTGTTCGAATCCGGCGACCACTCGAATTCATAGACGTGCAGCTTGTTCGGGGTGAGCAGTTCCACATCCCCGCCATGCGAACTCACCGCTGCAATGCGCTGAATCTCCAATCCCTCGACCCCGATGACTCCCGACGGTGGCTTCATCGCAGCCAGCGCGCCGGCCGGACGGGTGGCGCCCGGAACATAGAGGAAGGCGATCCGCTCGGAATTCGGCGACCACGAGGCGTCCTGTACATATCCTTTGAGGTGCGTGATCTGCTGAGGTGTCCCGTTCATCGTGGTGACGAACAACTCCGTCTGGCCATCCTTGCCGCACTTGCCCGCAAAGAGCAGAGCGCGCGAATCCGGCGACCATAGCGGATCGCTAGCCGTGCAGTTCGCGCCCGCTTCCACCTGCTGCGCCCCGCCGCCACTTGCATCGCCCACCATCACGCGGCTCGCCTCGCCGTGCTCACGTTCGGTCCATGCCAGGCGCTTACCATCTGGCGACAGGGAGGTCTGCCCGACGTTCTCGACTTTACCCAGGTCGGCCAGTATGGCCCGGACTTTCGGGTTGGCCGGAGGGCGGGTATCCGGGGATTCGCCCCTCAAGGCGATGGGTAAACTGATAAATGAAAGAAGGCTCAGGGGAAGGGCACAACAGCGGATGAAACTCATGGGACGGATGCTAACAGCATTTTTCCGGTGAGATTGCGCTCGCGCAAGTCCTTTTACAGGCTGGACCGGTTGGAACCGGGCAGCGGATCAGGAATTTCGCGGGCTTTTTATTGACCACTTTCGCGGCGCTTGTTATTGTTAAAAGGTTCCCCGAGGCACGTCTTGCGCGTGCGGTGAAGTGGCAGGCATAAAGACGGGCGCCGGACGGGAATCCCACAGAATGCAAGGCCGGTAGTCGGGATTGGGCCTCTTCTGCGGTTACGAAGATCGCATCGGTGCCTGCGACACCCTTCACCTGGAAGGGCTATGCGGGCCGGAACTTCGAAACGGAGCTGAACTGAGAGCTGAATTTCGGGGCGACCCGGCGTTCCAGCGCGTGCGGCCACCGTCGAGGCTCCTGTCTGAGATAGGAAGCGAAGCAGACGCGAAGCGGACATGCGCGAGCCATGCCCTCCGAAATGGAGTGCGCTGTGTTTTGCGGCTCGGATGGTCCGTTCGCGGCTTTGAGTGAGTTGAGAAACGGGTAAGGAGTACTGGATTGCCGACATTTAATCAGCTGGTGAAGCAGGGTCGCACGGCGCCGCGCTACAAGACCGCGAGCCCCGCATTGCAGGGCTCTCCGCAGCGGCGCGGTGTTTGCACCCGCGTTTATACGCAGACGCCCAAGAAGCCGAACTCGGCACTACGCAAGGTGGCCCGCGTCCGGCTCACGAACGGCATCGAGGTGACGACGTACATCCCCGGCATCGGCCACAACCTGCAGGAGCACTCGATTGTGCTCATCCGCGGCGGCCGTGTGAAGGATCTGCCCGGCGTTCGCTATCACGTGGTGCGTGGCTCGCTTGACGCGGTCGGCGTGGCCAATCGCAAGCAGGGCCGTTCGAAATATGGCGCGAAGCGCGCCAAGGCGGCAGCCAAGTAAGACGAGACTGCAAGTCAAGAAAAGGTTAGGAAGCGATGCCCAGAAAAGGACATATTGCCAAGCGCGAGGTAGCGGCCGATCCGGTCTATAACTCCTCCCTGGTCACGAAATTTGTGAACTCGATGATGTGGGGCGGCAAGAAGTCGACTGCCCAGGCCATCTTCTACAGCGCGATGAACAACCTGGAGCAGCGCGGCGGCGACGAGGCGCTGAAGCTCTTCAAGAAGGCCGTCGAGAACTGTAAGCCGCTGCTGGAAGTGAAGACTCGCCGGGTCGGTGGTGCGAACTACCAGGTGCCGATCGAGGTGAATCCCGATCGCCGCACCTCGCTCGCCATTCGCTGGCTGGTGACTTACGGTCGCGCCCGCGGGGAGAAGGGCATGATCGAGAAGCTGACCAATGAGCTGCTGGATGCAGCGAACGGCCGCGGCGCCGCGATGAAGAAGAAGGAAGACATCCATCGCATGGCCGAGGCGAACAAGGCATTCGCGCACTACCGCTGGTAACCGGAGCTGGAAACAGTTAACTGAACGTTCGGCGCTGGCCTGAAGGGCCGGCGGGAAGTAGAGAGAGAAGAAAATCGTGCCTCGTCAAGTACCGCTAAATCGTTGCCGGAACATCGGAATCATGGCGCATATCGACGCCGGAAAGACGACGGCGACCGAGCGCATTCTGTTCTATACGGGCATTACCCATCGCATCGGCGAGGTGCACGAAGGCACGGCCACGATGGATTACATGGAGCAGGAGCAAGAGCGCGGTATCACCATCACCTCCGCTGCTACTACCTGCACCTGGAAGAACATCCGCATCAACATCATCGATACGCCGGGCCACGTGGACTTCACTGCCGAGGTGGAGCGTTCGCTACGCGTGCTGGACGGCGCGGTTGCGCTGTTCGACTCGGTTTCCGGCGTGCAGCCCCAGACCGAGACCGTATGGCGGCAGGGCGATAAGTATCATGTGCCGCGCATCTGCTTTGTGAACAAGATGGATAAGGCTGGCGCGGACTTCGAGCATGTGATCGAGACCATCCGTAAGCGCCTGGGTGCGCGCCCAGTGGCGATCCAGATCCCGATCGGCGCGGAAGCAAACTTCAAGGGCGTGATCGACCTGCTCGAGATGCGCGCGATTGTCTGGAATGACGAGACGATGGGCGCTGAGTACACAGTCGAAGAGGTTCCGGCGAACCTGATGAAGAAGGCAGAGGCCTTCCGCATGCAGCTCGTTGAAACGGTTGCGGAATACGACGATGACATGCTGCATAAGTTCCTCGAGGGCGAGATTCCTACAGCCGAGGAGCTGAAGGTCTCGCTGCGCAAAGCCACGATCGGAATGAAGGTCTTTCCAGTGATGTGCGGATCGGCATTTAAGAACAAGGGCATCCAGACGCTGCTCGATGCGGTCGTGGATTATCTGCCCAGTCCTCTCGATGTGCCGCCGGTGCAGGGTATCGACCCGCATGATCCGTCGAAGGTGCTCATCCGCAAGGCGGATGATAGCGAGCCCTTCTCCGCGCTGGGGTTCAAGCTGATCAACGATCAGTACGGCAAGCTGGGCTTCATCCGCATCTACTCCGGTTCGCTCAAGACGGGTGATACGGTCGAGAACCCGCGCACCGGTAAGACTGAGCGCGTTGGTCGCCTGGTGAAGATGCACGCGAACAAGCGTGAAGACATCACCGAGATCTACGCCGGCGACATTTGTGCCTGCGTTGGCCTCAAAGAATTGAAGACAGGCGACACGCTGTGCTCGCCGTCGGCGCCAATCGCACTCAGTGCGATTACCTTCCCGGATCCGGTGATCTCGGTGGCGATCGAACCCAAGACCAAGGGTGACCAGGAGAAGATGGGGATTGCGCTGGCGCGGCTGGCCGATGAAGACCCCACTTTCAAGGTGCGCACGGACCAGGATTCGGGCCAGACCATCATCAGCGGCATGGGTGAGCTGCACCTAGAGATCCTTGTCGATCGTATGAAACGCGAGCACAAGGTCGAAGCGAATGTGGGCGAGCCGAAGGTGGCCTTCCGCGAGACCATCCGCAGGATCGCCGAGGCCGAGGGTAAGTACATTCGGCAGACCGGCGGCTCGGGCAACTACGGGCACGTGAAGATTCGTCTCGAACCGAACGAGCCGGGCAAAGGCTTCGAGTTCATCGACGAGATTCGCGGAGGCGTGGTGCCGAAGGAGTACATCAAGCCGACCGAGCAGGGCATCCGCGAAGCGCTGCATAACGGCGTTCTCGCCGGCTATGAGATGGTGGATTTCAAGGCTGTGCTCTACGACGGCAGCTACCACGACGTCGACTCGAACGAAATGGCCTTCAAGATCGCCGGCTCCATGGCTTACAAGGAAGCAGCGAAGAAGGCAAGCCCCGTATTGCTCGAGCCGATGATGGCGGTTGAGGTCACGGTGCCGGAAGAGCATATGGGCACGATCATCGGCGACATCAACTCGCGTCGCGGTCGCATCGAGGGCATGGAACATTCCGGCGGTTCGCAGGTGATCAAGGCAATGGTTCCGCTTAAGGAGATGTTTGGCTACGTGAACGATATCCGTTCGTCCACGCAGGGCCGGGCCTCCTACAGCATGCAGTTCGCGCGGTATGAAGAGGCGCCCCGCATGATCTCGGAAGAGATCATCGGCCGCAACCAGGGCAAGTAGTTTGACGGGGTTTGCGCGGGCTTGAGCTTGCGCAGTTGAGAACCCGGAAGTTTAGGAGAAGGCAATGGCGAAGGAGAAGTTTGACCGTTCGAAGCCGCATGTGAACGTGGGTACGATAGGTCACATTGATCACGGGAAGACGACGTTGACGGCGGCGATTACGAAGGTGCTGTCGAAGCACAATCCGAACAACAAGTTTCGC
>DASVAI010000238.1:0-2231 GCA_036376445.1 Acidobacteriaceae bacterium | reverse complement strand
ATCTTTATCACTGGCGGCACCGGATTTTTTGGCTGTTGGCTGCTGGAGAGCTTTTGCCATATCAATCGCAGCCTGGGGCTGAACGCCAAGGCTACTGTGCTCACGCGAAGTCGGGAGGCGTTTGCCGCGAAGGCGCCACATCTTGCCGGCGATCCTCATATCGAGCTGCTTGCGGGCGATGTGCGGAACTTCAAATTTCCGGAGGGCGTGTTTCCGTTTGTCATTCATGCGGCCACGGAGGCGAGTGCGCGGCAGTCGGCGGAAGCGCCGCTGGAGATGCTCTCGACGATTCTTGCCGGCACCGAGCGGGCGCTGGAGTTTGCTGCAAAGCATGGCACGCGGCGCTTTCTGCTGACCAGCTCCGGTGCGGTCTACGGAAAGCAGCCCCCCTCGATGACGCATGTTCCGGAATCGTACGAGGGAGCGCCCGATCCGCTCGATGCGCGCAGCGTGTACGCAGAAGGCAAGCGCGCCGCGGAGCTGATGTGCGCGCTCTACCAGAAGACCAGGGGCATCGAATGCATCATTGCGCGATGCTGGGCATTCTGCGGCGCGCATCTGCCACTCGATGCTCACTTCGCCATCGGAAATTTCATCGGCAACGTGCTGCGCGGAGAGACGATTGCGATTCAGGGCGACGGCACGCCGCGGCGATCGTACCTGTATGGGGCCGACCTGGCGATCTGGCTATGGACGATGCTGTTCCGCGCGCCTTCGCTGGTGCCGATCAACGTCGGTTCGGAAGAGGACATGAGCATCCTGGAGATTGCCGAGCGGGTGGCGAAGGTGCTCGCTCCGGCGACACGCATCGAGGTGGCAGGCACGCCTGTTCCGGGCGCCGCGCCATCGCGTTATGTGCCGGCGACGGCGCGCGTGAAGGAACTGCTCGGGCTGGAGCCGAGGGTCGGGGTGGAGGAGGCGATTCGGCGGACAGCAGCGTGGTATCAGCGCAGCAGGGCTTAGCAGCGCGCGTTTATGCTGCCGGCGGCTTCCACGCGACACAGTCGATCTCGACTTTGCAATCGACGACCATGCTGGAGACCACGCAGGAGCGCGCGGGCGGGTGTTCGCCGAAATGCTTTTTGAAGACGGCGTTGAATGGGGAAAAGTCGCGGGGATCGTCGAGCCAGACACCGCAGCGCACGACGTGCTCCGTGCCATAGCCGGCTTCGCGAAGCACAGCGAGCAGGTTCTGAATGGCCTGTTCCGCTTGCGCGACGATGTTGCCCTGGACAACTTCGCCATTCACCATCGGCACCTGGCCGGAGACGTAGAGCCAACCGTCTGCCTGGACGGCGCGTGAAAACGGAAGATGCTGGCCACCGGTGCCGGTGCCGCCCTTTGCTCCATAGCGCGTGATGTTCATGCGTTTCTCCTATGCATGGAATGATTCGGTCCACGTGATTGGCCCGCGAGGAAGAAAGCGGCCGCTGCGTGTGTTGGTGCTTCCCCGGCTTGTGTAGGCGAGTGCACCGTTGACCCAGACGCGCTCGATGCCGAGGGCTGGAGATACGGGCTCGGCGAAGGTGGCGGTGTCGCGGATTGCGGCGGGATCGAAGAGCACGAGGTCCGCGTAGTAGCCTTCGCGCACCAGACCACGACGCATGAGGCCGAAACGCTGTGCGGGCAAACTGGTCATTTTACGAATTGCTTCCGGGAGCGAGAACAACTTTTGGTCGCGGCAATAATGACCGAGCACGCGCGGGAAAGTTCCCCAGAGACGCGGATGCGGACGGGGATCGTGGGGCAGTCCATCGGAGCCGATCATGGTGGTGGGATGCGCGAGTATGCGGCGCATATCGTCTTCCGCGATGCTGTGATAGATAGCCCCCGCGGGTTGCAGGCGCGCGGCGGCTTCGTGCTCCGTAAGGTCCCACGCGGCGGCGATCTCGCGCAGAGTCTGTCCACCCATCTCCGGGTGCGGGGCACTCCACGTAATCGTGATGGTGACGCGTTCGTCCACCTGGCGCAGATCGAGCGTGCTGGAGCCAGCCGCGTATGGGTAGCAATCGCAGCCGGCGGGCTGTTCGCTACGGGCTGCGTCCAGGGTATGCAGGATTTCTCGGCTGCGGCCCCAGTTATCGACGCCGGCGCATTTGAGGTGAGAAACGATCACGGGCGCGCGGCTATGGCGGCCGATGGTGAAGGCTTCCTCCATTGCCGGAACGATAGCGTCCGACTCCGAGCGCAGGTGCGTGACGTACAGCGCGCGGGCTGCGGCCAGAGGCTCT
>DASVAI010000220.1:0-5674 GCA_036376445.1 Acidobacteriaceae bacterium | reverse complement strand
TCACCGCCGTGTTGCCGGCACCGGTCTGGCGTTGCTGGAAGTCTTGCAAGGCGGTGTTGAGCTGGTCGAACAGAGAACTGCTGAGCCGGCTATCAGTGATGCTGGGAGTCTGCACTGTTGCAACAGCTTTCGTCCGGTTGGCCCAGCTCTCACGGAGCTTCATAGGGCTCCGCCCCGGCGGGTAAGCTCTGGATTGCTTCCGGTGGATCATTCGCTGCGGAGCGCCTGGATCGGGTCGATGCTTGCTGCTCTCCGCGCGGGGATCACCGCAGCGACCAACGCCGCCAATCCGAGAAGCACCGTAGCGCCTGCCAGCAGTAACGGATTCCAAGGCGCGACTCCGAAGAGCTGACTGGCCATGAGATATCCCGCTCCAATCGCCGCCGGGATCCCCACTCCCAATCCGATGCCGACCTGCCAGAACGCTCCGCGCAGCACCATAGCAACCACAGAACCGCGATCCGCCCCAAGCGCCATGCGCACGCCAATCTCGCTCGTGCGTTGCTCTACCCCGTATGCGGTCACGCCGTAGAGTCCAATCGCAGCCAGCACCAGGCCAACAGCGCCAAACAGCCAGGTAAGGCTGGCAATCATATTCTGCTGATTAAAGGTTCCCTGAATCACTTTCGAATACGGCTGAACGTCATAGATCATCAGATTCGGATCGACTTCAGCCAGCGTCTTCTTCACCTGCATCAAGATGTTGGCGGGATGACCCGGCGCCCAGAGCACGATATTGAAGAGGTTCTGCGATAAAAGCTCGTCACTCTGGAGATCCAACTGGTCGAAACGCGCGGTCTGCGCCTCGGGGATGTAGTACATGGGCCGGGCTGGATCTTTGAAGCCCCATCTCACGTAATGAATGTTCTGAACGATCCCCACAACCTCATAGGTTCCTGCATTCCTCAGCGGGGCAGGGCCGAAGTGCTGCCCGATCGCACTCTGGTTCCCAAAAAACTTCTTCGCAAAAGCTTCGTTAATGACGGCCACGTGCCGGGTATTTCCATTGTCATCTTCATGGATGGTGCGCCCCGCCAGCATCCGCGCGCCGATCGTCTCGAAGAACCCCGAGGTGATACGTGTCCAGTCGGCGGACACATCGTCCTTGGGGCCGGGCTCTGGTCTACCCTGAATCCGAATCTCGTGGCCCGTCTGATCGCCGGACATCGGCGCGTAGGTCGCGCAGCTTACGCTGCGCACACCGGGAATCGCACTGAGCCGGTCCTGAATCTCACGATAGAACGGAACCAGTTGTTCCTGTTTGCGGCCCGACAGTATGGGGCTGTCGATGCGAACCAGATAGCGGCCCTCTGGACTAAACCCGAAATCCTGATGTTCCAGATTACGCAGGCTGCCGCCGAGCATCGCAGCCGCACTCAGCAGCACCAGCGATATCGCCGCCTGCGCAATCACCAGGGCCTTCTGCGCCCACGGGCGGCCGCCTCCCACCTCACGGTTCGCACCACGCATCGCTTCCACCGGCTCGGCGTGCGAACTCATCCACGCGGGCGCGACGCCAAAGATCACTCCGGTCAACACAGAAACTCCAAGAGCGAAGAGCACAACCAGAACCGAAGGCGAGGCCTGCACCGGAATCCAGGTGCTTCGCTCCAGCATGTGGAAGGCGAGATAAAGGATGAGCCGTGCGCCTGCCCAGGCCACAGCCACACCGGCCGCGCCGCCGATCAGAGATAGTGTGACGCTTTCAATCAGCGCATTCCTCACCAGGCGCTGTCGCGACGCGCCCAGCGCCACGCGCACCGCCGTCTGCTGACGTCTTTTCAGTCCGCGTGCTAACAGCAGGTTGGCGATGTTGGCGCAAGCCACCAGCAGCACACAACAGGCCGTGACCATCAGCAGCAGCAGACTCTCGCCGTAATCCTTCCGCAATCTGGAAAAGCCTGCGCCGCCAGGTGACACGCGGAGCGTCTGCTTCCGCCACACAGCTTTCTCCTGCGGAGTCATATCTGCCAGGTGGCTCGCCAGCCAGCCATGCAATTCGCTTTGCAGTTGCGCTTCCAGCGTCTTCGGATTCGTCCCGGGTCGCACACGTCCGATCAGGTCCAGCCAAGCGACCCGCGGATTTTTGATTCGTGCCGCTCCCCCCAACAGCAACGGCTCGGTTGACAACGGCAACCAGATATCCGGCATGCCCCAGTCCACGATGGTTGCCCCAACGAAACCTGCCGGGGCTACCCCGATGATGGTGAATGCACGGCCGTTGATCTGGTATGTGGATCCCACCACCGAAGGATCGGAGCCGTACTTCTCCTGCCACGCATGAAAGCTCATCACCGCCACTGGAGGCGCGCTCTCTCGGTCGTCCGCGTCGACGAGCAGCCTTCCGCGCCAGGCGGAAACACCCAGGGTCTGGAAGAAATTTCCCGAAACAAACTCGCCATTCGCCGTCTCCGCCGGTCCCGCTGAGCCGGCGCGTCGCACTGCCAACGACTGGTTACCCGCCTGGAGCGCTGCCAGATCCTCGAATCCCGGCGTGTTGGCGCGGAACAGCTTGTACGCCTCCCGCGGAAAGAGGTTCCAATCGCCAGACTCGCCGTCGCTGTCTTGGCTGTATCCAGGCCAATTGCAGCAATGGGGCTCGTCGCCGATGCGCCAAAGCTCATCCGGCCTGTTGACCGGCAGCGATTGCAACATCACCTGCTGCACGAGCGTGAAGATCGCAGTAGTGGCGCCTATGCCCAGCGCCAGTGTCAGTACCGCCGTGATCGTAAAGCCAGGCGACTTGCGCAATTGACGCAGGCCGTAGCGGATGTCCTGCACAATCGACTCGAGCCACTGTGTTCCGCGGCTCTCCCGGCAATCCTCTTTGACCTGGTCGATGCCGCCGAACTCAAGCCGGGTGAGCCGACGAGCCTCACTCTCTGAGATCCCGGACTGCATTTTGTCGTCGACCTGCGATTCGAAGTGGAATCGCAGCTCTTTGTCTAAATCGCTCTCCATCCTCTTGCGAGAGATGAGCCTTCTTAGCCAACTCATGACGCGCCTTCCAGTGTTCCCTTGAGAATGAGACCGACCAGCTCCGTCAGGCGTTTCCAGTTATCCGTTTCTGTCTTGAGCTGCGCTCGACCCTTGGCGGTGAGTTCGTAGAACTTGGCCTCGCGCCCGGTCTCCGAGGGCTTCCAAGTGGCGGCAAGCAGCTTTTTGTATTCGAGACGGTGGAGAGCCGGATAGAGCGAGCCTTGCTGGACCTGCAAAGCCTCGCGGGACATCTGCTGAATCCTCTGAGCGATGGCATAGCCGTGAATGGGGCCAAGCGCAACAACCCTCATGATGAGGAGATCGAGCGTACCCTGCGGTAGATCGAATCGGTCTTTAGTCTTCATGCCTTTGCCTTCTACATATACCCTCAATGTGTAGAAGGTCAACGTATGCCGGATTTAGTCTCTGTTGATGCTCTCCACGAATCATTCAAAGCACGGAAGCAACCTAAACTTTCCTGAACGGCTGTCGAAATCCGGCCTCGCAGTTCGTCGTTAAGGTGAAGGCGGGCAACTGGCCCGCTGAAAACCCCTAATAGGAGGAGATATGACGCAATTTCTGGTTGCGATTCAACACCCCGATGGCTACGACGGATCCCTCGAAGGCGAAGCCATGATCCGCGATATCAGCGCGCTCAACAAAGAGATGGAAGCAGCCGGCGTCAGGATTTTCGCTGGCGGCCTGAGTTCGGCAAGCGAGGCGAAGTCCCTGCGGGCGCAGCCGGGTGGTGACGTGCTGTCACCGACGGACCATACCTGGAGGCGAAGGAGCACGTGGGCGGTTTTTGGATCCTGGAAGCCGCGGACATGGACGAGGCACTGGCATGGGGACGAAAGGCCACCAAAGCCTGCCGCGTGCCGGTCGAGGTCCGAGAGTTCCTCAAAATCCGGCCGACGAAAGCAACAGAGCGGTAGGGACGCAGATTCGGCCAGCAGGCCCGATCGAACCAATATCGGATGACGGATCAAGGTGCGTAGACAGGCATGGCGCGAGCACCGCGCCGGAATCGACTTGATCCGATACTGGTTCCGGCACGTCATGGTTTTTGAAACAGCAAAGGCAACTACTTAAAGTGAAAACGAAGAGTGAAAACTTTGTTGGACTATTTGTAGAAATCCGGTACCGCCCTTCGTCGTTACAGTGAAGGCAGGTCAACTAACCTGCCTGAAGACCATTTCAGGAGAAGACAATGCCGCAATATCTGGTTGCTGGTTACCTCCCCGACGACTTCGACCCGTCCCAGGTGGACGAGGCGACGGGCCGCGAGATCCACGCGCTCAACAAAGAGATGATTGCTGCCGGCGTCAGGAAATTCGCTTGCGGCCTTGGGTCCGCGAAGTCGCTGCGGCCGCAGACCGATGGCGGAGTCCTCATCACCGACGGACCGTACCTTGAGACCAAAGAACACATCGGCGGTTTTTGGATATTGGAATGCGCTGACATGGACGAGGCGGTGGCATGGGCCGCAAAGGCGTCGCCGCCACTCGCGGGCAGGTCGAGGTACGAGAGATCTTCTTCAGTCCGGCAACCGACTAGCAACTGAGCCCCGGACGTAAACAAACGGATGAAGCCAACTGAGCAGCGCGGCGACGGAACCCTGCGCGCTGAGGGACATTCAACATGCGCAAGCTCAAGGTCATGGAACATATTTCGCTGGACGGCGTGATCGAGATTTCCGGCGGTCCGAGCGATGGCGACTTCCCCTACGGCGATTGGACCGCGCCGTATCGCACTCCGGCTGGGTTAGAGATAGTCCTTGCGGCATACGGCGAGAGCTTCGATCTGCTGCTTGGCCGCCGAACCTACGATAGATGGTCGAGTTACTGGCCTAAGGCACCGAGGAGTCCGATGGCGGACAGACTGAATGCGGCAAGGAAGTATGTCGCAACCCACAGGCCGGAGAGCCTGGAATGGGGTCCGTTCGAGGGGATTGGACCGGACCTCGTCGATGCCATTCGGAGCATCAAGGCGAAGGACGGCCCGAACCTGATCCTCTCGGGCAGCTCCACGCTCACTTCGACGCTGCTCGAGCATGGGCTTGCGGATGAAATGGTTCTGATGGTCAATCCTGTATTGCTGGGCAAAGGGAAACGCCTTTTTGCGGAGGGCACTCCGCCACGCGCCTTTGCGCTCGATAGCACGAAAGCTTTGCCGTCGGGCATCGTTATCAACACCTACAAGGCCACTGGATCTTTGCTGAACCTGAGATAAGGAGCGTCTAGATGCGTTTCATGATGATGGTGATACCCAAAGGCTATGAATCCGTGTCCAAGGACACCGCGACATTGGGTCGGCAACAGACCATCCTGCAGAGTGCTATGGAGATCCTCCGAAACAACTGACTTCGTACGTGATTACTGCACAACACTGGTCGGAGGGAACGGGATATCTCCCGGTGGCTGCGGCTTCTGCTTGAAGCGCTGCGCCGCCGACTCATGTACATCCCTGGAGTGCTTGCCTGACGACGATAGGATGGAGTCTGGCAAGCATGAGCGACGTTTCCAAAACGATCGAGGCCGTATGGAAGATCGAGTCGACGAGGCTCATCGCCGCGATCGCGCGCGTCACGCGCGATATCGGCATTGCAGAGGAACTGGCTCAGGACGCCCTGGTTACGGCGCTCGAGGTGTGGCCGGAGCAAGGTATTCCCGAAAATCCTGCCGCGTGGCTCATG
>DASVAI010000162.1:0-8873 GCA_036376445.1 Acidobacteriaceae bacterium | reverse complement strand
CAGTCGAACAAGAGTTATTACGTGACGATCACCGAGCTGCAGGGCATGGGGGACAAGGCGTACACCCGGCATCTGCGGGTTGCGGGGAACGTTGCGCCGGGCACGATCGAGCGCAGCGGCACGCATGCGCAGTTCGTGCTGGTGGAGCTGGGCAAGCGGCTGCCGGTGCAGTACTCCGGCGCGGAGCCGCCGCCGGATACCTTCAAGGACGATGCGCAGGCGCTGGCGATCGGCACCTACGGACGCGACGGCGTCTTCCACGCGACGGAGCTGCAGGCGAAGTGCGCGTCGAAGTACGCGCCCGCCCAGAAGCCCGGCGCTCCTGCCGGCTCTGACAAGACGGCCGCGCTGCGTACGCCTGCTTCCACCAAGGCCAACTGACTCGCTCGCTATACTGCGGGAGGCATGGCCTCCGTCGCCGACATCCAGGATGTATCCAAGCTCTTCGGGCGCTTTGCCGCGCTGCGCCACGTAAGCGCCACGCTTGATGCGGGCGGTTGCTATCTCCTGCTGGGCGAGAATGGCGCGGGCAAGTCGACACTGCTGCGCGTGCTTGCCGGGCTGCTGCGGCCCACCTTGGGCACGGTCATGGTGCTGGGGCGTGCTGCGACGGAGTCGCGGGGGCGCCTGGGCTACATGAGCCATGCATCGATGCTCTATGACGAGCTGACCGCGCGGGAGAACCTGGAGTACACGGCCCGGCTCTATGCGGGGCAGGCTTGCCTGAGTCCCGACGACGCGCTGCGGATGGTGGGCCTCGATCCGGAGCTGGCGCGGCCAGTGGCGCAGTACTCGCAGGGCATGCGGCAACGAACGTCTCTGGCGCGTGTGCTGCTGTCGCAGCCGGAGCTGCTGCTGCTGGATGAACCCTTCTCCAACATGGACCGCGCGAGCGCGGAGCGGATGCTGGCGCTGCTGGCGGATCTGCGCTGCGCCGGGCGCACGATCGTGTTGACGACCCACCAGCGCGAGTTGGCCGAGCCGATGGCCGACGTCGTTATGACGATGCACGGCGGCGCACTGGCGAGCGTGGAGGCGCGATGAAGACGAACGCTGCGCGCATTTTGGACGGGCTTGGGATTGCCTATCGGCTGCAGGAGTATGAGGTCGATCCCGAAGATCTGCGCGCGACGACGGTGGCGGCGAAGATCGGGATGCCGGCCGAGCAGGTCTTCAAGACGTTGCTGTGCGCCGTGGGTGTGGGCGAGTATGTCTTTGCCGTTGTGCCGGGCGATGCGGAGTTGGACTTCAAGAAGCTGGCGCGCGCGGCGGGTGTGCGCAAGGCGGAGATGGCTGCTCTCAAGGAGGTGCAGCCGCTGACCGGTTATATTCGCGGCGGCGTGACGGTCTTCGGTGCGAAGAAGGCCTATCCAGCGATTGCCGATGAGACGATCGAGCTCTTCGACGAGATCTCCGTGTCGGCGGGGCATCGCGGCGTGCAGATCGTGCTCGCGCCGGCGGACTATTTGCGCGCAACCGGCGCGACGGTGGCGGATCTGACGAAAGGCGCGGCGTGATCAGCGCGCTGCTGGCGCATCTGGGCAAGGACCTGCGCATCGAGTGGCGGGCGAAGGACGCGCTACAGTCGATGCTCTTCTACGCGCTGCTGGTGGTGGTGTTGTTCTCGCTGGCCTTCGATCCGACGCGGGAGACGTCGCGGCAGTATGCGGGCGGCGTGATGTGCGTGGCGGTGCTGTTTGCAGCAGTGCAGGCGCTGAACCAGGCGTGGTCGCGTGAGCTGCGCGGCAATGTGCTGGATGCGCAGCGTATGTCTCCTGCGCCGGCCAGCGCGTTGTACCTGGCGAAGGTGCTGGCGAATTTTATTTTTGTGCTGATCGTCGAAGCGGTGCTCGCGCCGGTCTTCGTGATCTTCTATAACCTGCACCCGGTGGGGAATGGGTTGCTCTTCTTCGCCATCCTGCCGCTGGGAAGCTGGGCGCTGGTGGCGAACGGCGTCTTCTTCGCGGCGCTGTCGCTGCGGGCGCGGTCGCGCGAGCTGCTGCTGCCGCTGGTGCTCTTCCCTATCTTTATTCCGGCGCTGTTGGCGATGGTGCTGGCGGCAACGGATGTGCTGACCGGCGAGGCTGATCCCGGGCTGTGGGTGAAGATGCTGGTGGGCTACGACATCATCTTCACAGTGCTGAGCGTGCTGCTGTTCGAGACTGTCTTCCACTCCGAATAAGGACCAGGCTCAAGCAGTAACGTTACCCGCCCACCTCCCCCCACCCCTCCGCTGGGTTGGCTTGCATCTCTCTCAAAATGAGCCGTTTAGGACGTGTGCCGATGCGTAAGTGCGGTATCTAAATGACTTAGCGCTAAGGATGTCCAAACACAGGACTTGCTGGCATCACAATCGCGGTGGTTTACGACGAATCAATGGCTTAGCCGGTGTGCGGTGGCTTAAACGGATGATAACAAAGGGCTTAGATGCTAAATATGTGTCCATCTATTGGACTTAGCGGCTGGATTTTCAACGCCGACGAGCTGGGAGGCACAGCCGCATGACGCTCTATTTTCAGGATAGCGAATTGCGCGAATTAACCGGCAACTTTGCTGAGAAACATCACTTTTGGTTCCCAATCCAGGATGGTTAAGCCGGGTTACCGCCGGAAGAAGACATCGAACTAGGACGGCTTGCTAGCAAATATCCTTGTTCGGATGGGGCGGCGAGGACCTGGATAAAGCCGTCAACGCAAAGTTTGCAGACCGGATGGCCAATGGGACCGTGCACTGAAATCTGTCTGATCCGAGCATGCCAGAGCACTTAGAGAGGGCTAAGGGAGACGTATGAGGGGTGGGCGAATCTTCATAATATGTACTGTCGTGGCCGTGCTTGCCGTCAGCATTTATCTTGCCGGGGTGGCATACATGCACTACGCCCAGTCCTCCCATCTTAAGCAAGCGGCAATTGCAGTCGAACAGTTCCATCCGAAAGAGACTCTGTACAGCAAACTGCTCGATGGATGGACCGAAATCGTGCCAGCAAAATGCGGGAAGCCCACGGCAACACCCGGGGGCGTGACCTTCGAATCGATCACAAGAGAGCACGATGGCCGGTTTTCCTTGGCAACGAATGATGCCAGCTATTCGAAGGTCTCGATAGATGAACTCGCAAGACGGCTTGACGCTAAACCAAAAGTCGTTCGTTCTGCACTAGACACTCTGAGCCTTGTGGGGTCGCCGGAGATTATCCAATCCGGCGCTGAAGTGAAGATTATTTCCGCAGAAAACGATACTCACGGTTATCTCCACATCGACCAGTCTTGTTCAGACGCAGCCATATACGCATCTTGGAGTGAGCGACCGGGCAACTTCACGGCAGATAATCCGGGGCCTTATTCGGGTCTGAAGGCTCTTGGGAACGGTTGGTACTACTACGTGGAGCAACGCTAGAGATTGGAAAGCAACAATTGTCCCCGACCTCGCTATGCATGTGGAGTGACGGGAAAGCCTACGGACGCGCTGAAGTCGATGTTGGGATTTCATGCCGAGGTGCTGACCGCGACGCACGAGAAAGCGGAAGCGGACAGCTGCGCGAAGAGGCGAAGAAGCTGTAGGAGGCTGCGCAGTTTTCTTTCCGTATTGTTAGCATCCCACCCTTCGCTGCGCTCAGGATGGGGCACCCGGCGATGAAGTGAACCGGTAGCATGGAGCAAATGGCTTCCACTTTGAACTCTGAAATTCTTTACGCCACTGATCAGGACGGGATCGAGCTAGCTATCGTCGACGTCACGCATCCTGCCTTTCGGGTTGTGGTATCCGACGAGGAAATCGCGGCGATGGCGGATCGGCATCTGATTGAGCTTCCGCAACAGATGGCAGTGACAGCTGCGCCGGAGGTTCGGGAGATTCTTCAGCAGTCGCAGCTCTGGCGTTCACTGCGTTCTGCTTCCGGCGGCTTTCTCACGTGGTTACCGACTTATGTGATGAAGCTTGGACCGGAAAACCTGGGCGCGGCGGAGTCGAGCCCGGTTGACCGGAACATCGTGGCGTCCTTTCCGGCACTTGCCTTGAGGATTCGGCTGCAGGATATGGCGCGGCTGCTGGCAGATGGCGTTGCGAGAATGCTGGAGGCCGAGCCGCAACGGCCCGTCTGCTTTGTGAACATCGCAGGAGGCCCAGCCTCGGACAGTTGGAATGCGCTGATCCTGGTTAACGCAGAGCGGCCGGAGCTGCTGGCCGGGCGTGAGGTAGTGATCGCGGTACTCGATCTGGAAGGCGCTGGACCAGCTTTTGGCGCGCGAGCGGTTGCGGTTCTGTGCCAGCCCGATGCCCCGCTCAGCGGTCTGGATGTTGCGATGCGGCATGTGCCATACGGCTGGTCGGAGACGACCCGGCTGGCGCAGGTGCTCGAAGAGCTGCACGCGAGCGATGTAGCATGTGCGATTTCCTCGGAGGGCGGACTCTTCGAATATGGGACAGATGCAGAGGTGGTGGCGAATCTGCGTGCGCTGCATGCCGGGACGGCACCGGATGCGGTGATGGCGGGCTCGGTGACACGGGATAGCGAACTGATGCGGGTCTCGCAGAATATCCACGGGATACGCCTGCAGCCGCGAACACTGGAGGCGTTCCGGGCGTTGACGGTAGATGCCGGGTGGAGGGTGGAGCGCGCGATCGAGCGGCCGCTGAGCTATCACGTGCTGCTCAGAAAGAAATGAATTCGCCGACCGCGCTGCGTTTGCACTCAGGCTGGAGCAGAGTCTGCGTTTCCCAGCCGCCTCACCGTGCAACGAGCGACTTGACCGAGTCGGCGACAGTTCGCAAGATAGTCCAGTGAAGATAGCGGTCCCTCGCCATGCGCGGCCAGTAGTGCAAGCCGTGTCTGCGCAGCGCTTGACCGAGGCGGGCCTGCCACCAGAAATTGACGTTGAGGCTCGCCTCAAGCGTACGGAAGTGATGCCACCAGTAAATGGGAATGTAAATGAAGTCGCCGGGCTCGAGGATCGCACGGAACGGAGTCGCACGACTGAATCGTGGGTAGCGGGAGAGGTCCGGCTCTTCGAGCTCGACACGGCTGAAGTTCGACTTGTAGTCCCACGCGCTCCGTGGATACAGCTCGTCAAGCTGCGTCGAAGGGAACAGAATGATTTCCTTTCGGCCACGGAGTTGGATGTTGATATTGTCCTCCATGTCGTAGTGTGTCTTCGTCACGTTCCCGGTCGACCCCATCCAGATGTTCTTGGTGACGAACTTGCGGAGAACGTAGGGGATTGGCGGCGACTCTTCGTCCAGCGCACCCCACGTGTTGAGTGGCTGCTGGTGGACGCGACACTTCTCATCTGCGTTCGCTGGCGCGAATATACTGTCGACGGCCTTAGCAAACGCGACTTTCGGCTCGACACCGATTTTCAGCCTCTCGGCATAGTCGACGTAAACGCCATTCGTGGAAACTCCAACCTGCAGACTATGCGTACCGTACATCGCCTTTAAATACTCGGGCGTCCATTTGTACGAAGGGGGCCAGTCTTTGACAGCGCCACGGACGACGACGGGGCGCTCGGGACGCACATAGCGCTCAGCGAACTCTTCGACGCTCGGTGCGAGAGCGATGTCGACAGGTTCAGCGTCCTCGAACATGCCGCGGATGCTATCACGGGCGCGATTGACGCGCCACGCCCTTTTTGCCGGCAGCGGCAGTAGGCGGTTCTTCTGAAAGGCGGCTCCGCGGGCCGCATCCACCACCAAGACCTGCACTCGGGTCATCCTGGGCGCAGCGAAGGACCTGCAGTTTCCACCCACCCGTGCTACCCTTCCGCGCATGACGCGCTCGCCGGATCGCAAACTACTCAGCTATCTCGCACCCTGCGATCCGCACATCTCCCGGCTCGCCCTGGTGTTGCGCGAAATCGTGCTCGAAGAACCGCCGGACGCAATCGAGACCATCATCAAGAGCTACGCCATCTCCATCGGCTTTTCCTTCACCGGCAAGACGATCAAAGGACGGCTTCTGTCACGTCGTCGCCTACATCAGCCGCGAACGCTGGAGGCGTTCCGGGCCTTGACGGCCGACGCCGGGTGAAGGGTGGAGCGCACGATCGAGCGGCCGCTGAGCTATCACGTTCGTCTAGTAAAGCGAAGAAAGAAGGTTTTTGCACGAGGCGTGATGCAGATTGCGTTTTTCCCACAATTTCCGCGCCATTTCCACCGCAAAAATGTGCAGCAGCCGGTTGCGGTTCGAAGCTTCAGGGCTAATATCAAAACCAACGGAAGAGCAATCTTCCTGAAGAGGAGAGCGGACAAGGGGAGATCCTGAGAACCGGAAACGGTATCTCGCAGCCATCCGGGAAACCGGATGCATGGATGGAACCAGGAACGCTCGCACGACGGAATGCGATAACGGAAGGGACAGGAAGCGCGGCTGAAAGGCCTGCGGCTCCGTGCCAAACCGAGATTGCAGAGAGTTGTGACCTGGAAGCCGAACCAGATCTTCGAACATCGGAAGAGGGGGCGAGTTCTCGCAAGAGAAGTCGCCCTTTCGCTTTTGGCGTGAACAAAGCTTCTAAAGCATTTTCGGTATTCGCGCAGACCGTACGGAAAAGCCACGCCCGAGAGGATCTCTGCGCGCGCCACTACTACCAAAAATGTTTACTCGGCGCGCAGCGCTTCTGTGGGATTGATCGCAGTAGCGCGACGGGCGGGCAGAAGCGTTCCGGTGAGGGCGAGCAGCGGCAGCACGCACACGGCGAGGATGAGGGTAAGCGGGTCGTGCTGCGAGGTGTGGATGAGCTCGTCCTGCGCAAAGTGCCCCGCGATGAGGGCAAGCGGAAGACCGACAGCGACGCCGATGGCGGCCAGAATGGCGGCCTGGCGAACGATCATCCAGACGACGTGGAGCGGGCGCGCGCCGAGCGCGATGCGGATGCCGATCTCTTTTGTGCGCTGCGCGGTGACGAATGCGAGCACGCCATAGATGCCGACCAGGGTGAGCAGCATCGCGGCCGCGGCGAAGGTGCTGAAGAGCACGAGGGCGAAGCGCGGGCCGGCATATCCGTACATGTCCAGGAGCTGGCGCAGGCTCATGGCGTCGGTGACCGGAAGCTGCTTATCCATGCCGGCAACCGCGCGGCCCAGCGGCTCGATCTGCGATTCAGCGGGAGTTGCCGTCTTGAGGAGGAGAACGCCGGCGGCCTGCGGCGCAACGCTGTAAGGCAGGTACATCTCGGGAAAGTCCTCGAGATAGGTGGCGAAGACCGGCACGTCCTTGATGACGCCGACGATGGTGAAGGCGTCGTTGTTGAGGGGGTGCTGCCGATCCGGTGTAAATTGCGGCAGGCGCACGACCCGGCCGAGCACAGTTCCGCCGAGATAACGGCGCGCAAAGCTCTCTGAGACGACCATCTCTTGCGCGCGCGCATCGACTTCGCGCTGGTCGATGAAGTGGCCGGCGAGCATGGCGCGGCCCGAAACAGCGAGGAAGCTGGGATCGACGAGGTGCAGCGCGTTGTAGCGCTGGTCGAGCGGCTGGCCTTGGATTTGCACGCGCATTCCATCAGCATCGATCAGCGGCCATGAGCCGTCGATGGTAACGGCGGTGACGCCCGGAAGCTGGCGGAGGCGATCCATGAGCCGGCTGAAGAATGGATTCTGAGCATCGGCGCTGGGGTAGCGATCCGCGGGAAGAGGCACCCTGGCAACGAGTGTGTGCTCGGGATCGAAGGAGATGGGAACGGATTCAAGCGCGAGGAGCGAGCGGACCATGAGGCCGGCGAGTACGAGCAGCGCGAGGGAGAGTGCGATCTCCGTGACGACGAATGCGCTGAGCGTGCGCTGCTGGCCGCGTCCGGCGGAGGAGCGCGCGCTACCCTGCATGGCGGAGACGAGATGCGGGCGGGCAGCGCGCCACGCGGGAGCCATGCCGAAGATGAGAATGGTGGCGCAGGCGATGCCCAGTGACGCAAGCAGCACGGGAATGTTGAGCGATACGACGGCTTCGTCGGGAATGGTTTCAGCGGGGACGATGCGCAGAATGATCTGCAGGCTTACATAAGCGAACGCAAGCGCGACGGGTAGCGCGATGAGCGCGAGAGCGAGCGATTCGGTGAAGGCAGCACGGACAAGTCGCCAGGCCGATGCGCCCACGGCGGAGCGGACGGCGAATTCGCGCTCGCGAGCGACGGCGCGCGCCAGCAGCAGGCTCGAAACGTTGGCGCATGCGATGAGCAGCAGCAACACGACTGCGCCGAGAAGCAGATGGAGAACATCGGTGAGCCCGGAGGCGAACATCTTCGAGAACGGCATGAGGCCGATGCGCATCTGGGCGGGATAGGCGGCGGGATTCTCTTTACGGAAGTCGTTGAAGAGCGGTTGCAGCGCTACTGTTGCCTGAGCTTCTGTTACGCCGGGGCGGATGCGGCCAACGACAGCATAGCGGCCGGGGCCCTGTCGTTCGCTATCGCTGGTGATCGGGACGGGCAGATAGATATCTGCGCCTCGCCAGAGAAAGCGCGGCGGCATGACGCCAATGACGGTGCGAGAGCGGTGCTCGACGTTGAGAACGGTGCCCAGGACGGAGGGATTGCCGCCGAAGTGTCGCTGCCAGTAGCGATAGCTGATGAGCGCGACCTCGCCGTGGTTGGGCTGGACATCGGTGTCAGTTGAAGCGCGACCGAGGATGGGATCGACCCCGAGAACGGAAAATGTATTTGCGCTGATGTAGTTGCCGCGCAGGCGCTCCGGCGCGCCTTTGCCGATGAGCACAACATGATCGGGCGAAGAAGCAGCCAGACCGGTGAAGATGTCGGTACGCCGCGCGAGGCGCGCGACCTGGGTTGCAGTGTAGATGCGCCATGAGCATCGCGGCTGATCGGGGCGGCAGATGGAAGGCGTGGCGAGCGTGTTTACGTCGCGATACGCGAAGGGATCGATGAGCA
>DASVAI010000202.1:0-4236 GCA_036376445.1 Acidobacteriaceae bacterium | reverse complement strand
ACCTAACCATTGCACGGTGACATTGGGGATAAGCGATGTCACGGTAGGAGCGATATTCAACGATCTGTCACAACCGTGACAAAGTAGCGGAGTTTGCATTTTGGCCGCTTGGGTGCTGGCGCCCTGGGCGGCCTTTTTGTTTTGGTGTGAAGCTGCGGCGTTTAGGCTTATGAGCGACGCCGTTGTACTTGAGGAACGGCTGCGAGAGGACGGCGATGACTATGACGGAATCGGTGGCCATCGATGCGCGTCCGTGGTGGCAGCGCAAGAATCTGGGCAGGCGCGGGCTGGATGCCTTCAAGTCGGCGCTGGCTGCGGTGTTGTGCCTGTGGCTGGGGCAACTCTTGCACCTGACGCACAGTTATTGGGCGGCGATCTCGGCGATTGTGGTGATGGGCTCGGACAGCGCGGTGACGCTGACGTCGGCCCGGGACCGGCTGATCGGCACGGGGATTGGAGCGCTGGTGGGCTGGGGCACCTTCTATGTGTGGCACGGGCATTATGTGATGTATGGAGTGGCGGTGCTGGTGTGCCTGCTGGCGTGCAGCCTGCTGGAGTTTGAGAAGGCAGGACGACTGGCCGCAGTGGCGGTGACGATCATTGTGCTGATTCACTACGAAGGAGGACCGGGCCCGACGGCGGTATCGCGCTTCCTGGAGGTAAGCCTGGGGATTCTGGTGGCACTGGCGGTGACGGTGCTGGTGTTCCCTCGGCGCGATGGGCCGAGCGTGTGAGGACTTGCCGTCCGGGCGGAGGCGCCTGCAGCGCGTGTTGTTAGGTTCGCCCCCGGTGGTCGCTCAGGAATCAATCTGTGGTAAGACGCAGCGAACTGCGGGTTCTTCGCTTCGGTCCGAGTGACAAACCTGAGGGTGGGCGCCCGCGTCGACGTATCTCACCCGCCCCGACCCTCCGCGTAGATGGGGCACCCGGGGTTGGTGTGCTTCGCCGCTACGGTCGAGATGACGATATAAGAAGATGAAGAGGAGTTGAGGTATGTGCCGCAATATCAAAATGCTTTTCAACTTTGAGCCTCCGGTGACGGAGGACGAAATCCGCGCGGCGTCGCTGCAGTATGTGCGAAAGATCAGCGGGTTCAACAAGCCATCCAAGGCGAACGAGGCGGCATTCCTGGCGGCAGTAGACGATGTCGCGGCTGTGTCATCTCGTCTGCTGAGCACGCTCGAGACGCAGGCGCCACCGAGGAATCGCGAGGAAGAGGTAGAGAAGGCACGGGCTCGCGGCGCGGCGCGGTTTGGCGTGAATTGAACTTGGGGTGTCGCAGTCGTTTGTGTATGCCACCACGCTTCGCTCCGCTCAGCGATAGGGCACTCGCTTGTCACACGAGCAGTGGATCAGGCGGCACTAT
This sequence comes from Acidobacteriaceae bacterium, assembly GCA_036376445.1. Taxonomy (GTDB): domain Bacteria; phylum Acidobacteriota; class Terriglobia; order Terriglobales; family Acidobacteriaceae; genus KBS-83. The sequence continues at coordinate 2,870 of DASVAI010000202.1, read as the reverse complement.
TCCAGCGATGTGAAGACTCAGGCGCAACGCCAGAGCGGCTGAAGGCGCGGAGATTGTTATTGCGGACAGGACCGGGCACGACCGGCGTTTGCGAGACGCCGGCGCGCACCGGTTGGAGCTCATGCATCCGCGTAGTGAGCGGAACGTACAGCAGTGCTGCAGCAGGACCAAAGATAAGAAGAAAAGTGCAAAGCCCCATAAAAGACTGCCTCCCAGATAAAGGAACTGCTCCCCAATAGACTCAGTTGTACGAAACCCGAGGAATTGATGGTAGATCACGCTATGGCTGATTTCGGGGTTACGGGTCACCAGCCATTCGGTTACGGACTGGGGAGAGCGCGCCTGGCGCTTCGCCTCGCAGAGGATGACCATTTCGGGAGGACCGATTCAGAAGCGGCGTTTCGGGTGGCGGCGGATGTCCTTCTCGATGGCATTCCATTTCTTCCTTTCTTCGCGGGCGCGATGAATGTCCGTCTGTAACTCTAGGTGGCGCACTTCTCTTTGCAGCTTGCGATAGCTGGCGAGGCGGGCAGGATCGAGATCCGCCGCGAGCACGGCGCAGCCCGGCTCCGCCTGATGAGTGCAGTCGCGAAAGCGGCATTGATCGGCGAGGGCGGCGATCTCCGCAAAGGCATCGTCGATGTTCTCGGGATCGGCCCAGAGCTGGAGTTCGCGGAGTCCGGGAAGGTCCATGAGCAGCCATCCACCGGGCATGGCGATGAGCTCGCGATGCGTGGTGGTGTGGCGCCCCTTGCTGTCGTCCTCACGAACGAGGGTTGTGCGCTGGCGCGTTTCACCGAGCAACGCATTGACGAGCGTCGACTTCCCTGCGCCGGAGGAGCCGATGAGGGCGGCAGTCTGGGCGGGCGCGAGGCTACGCGGGATGGCTTCCATGCCCCAACACTCGAGCGCGCTGAGCGCATGGACGTCCACTCCGGGGGCGTGATGCTCGGTATCGCGCACGAGGGTTGTGAAGTCGGGGCGGAGGTCGGCCTTGTTGAGAAGGATGACGGGACGCGCGCCGCTCTCGTGCGCGAGGACGAGATAGCGCTCGATGCGGCGCGGGTTGTAGTCGCGGTCGAGACCGCTGACGATGAAGAGCAGATCCATGTTGGCGGCGAGAACCTGCTCGCGCGTGCGGCGGCCCGGCTCCTTGCGCGAGAGCTTTGTGCGGCGCGGAAGGATCTCGGTGATGATGCCGCCGTCGCGCAGCGTGACCCAGTCGCCGACCGAGGGTGGCCCGGATTGCTGATGGCGAAGGTGGCCGCTGATGGTGGCGGTGATTTCCCCGGCGGAGGTCCAGACGAGGAATCGATCGCGGTGCGCAGTTGCGATGCGGCCGCAGTTGCGGTCAGGGGTGCTTTCGGGCGCATAGTGCGCCCAGCCGATGTCGATGAGATGCATTGTCTAAAGCCTTTGTGTGTGAGAGACACGTCACCTGCGCTGCGGGTGCGGCATGCAGCGGTCGACGGGCGGCTTTAGTCAAGGACGGACAGCGGCGTCTCCGGTGGGAATGGTAGCAGACTGGCTATCTTGCGGCTATCGTTTTATCCGATCCTTCGCTCCGCTCAGGACGGGTCACCAGCAATCGAGTGCAAATTTGTTTTTCGCTTCCGCAACTTGTACCGGTGCATCGGCGTATTCATAATGAGCCTTCCTCGAGGTGCGCCATGGTGGTTCGCCGGTTCTCGCGTGTGCTTGCTGCTGTCTTTTTCCTGCTGGCCGGGACTGTGGGACTTTACCTGCATCGTCGCACTGTGATGGCGGCGGATATGAGCCACATGGCGGGCCATATGTATATGACTCCGCTGCGGCCGATGCAGCCAAGTGACCAGCAGAAGGCGGATGCGGTGGCGGCCGCGGCGAAGCAGGCGATGGCGCCCTACCAGGATTACAAAAAGGCGCTCGCGGACGGCTATGAGATCTTTCTGCCTAATGTGCCGCAGCATATTTACCACTTCACGAAGCACGAATACGGATTCGAGGCGGCGTTTCACTTCGATCCGTCGAAGCCCACTTCCCTGCTGTATAAGAAAACGCCTGATGGCAGTTACAAACTGGTGGGCGCAATGTATACCGATCGCGTGCGCGCGTCCGAAGATGAGCTGAACGAACGGGTTCCGCTGAGCATCGCGCGCTGGCACCAGCACATCAACTTCTGCAAGGCGCCGGAGGGACGGAAGGCGGAGTACTTCGGTCCTGATGCAAAGTTTGGACTGCTGGGCTCAATCACGACGGAAGAGGCGTGCGCCGCGCACGGCGGGAAGTTTTATCCGCATATCTTCGGGTGGATGGTGCATGTGTATCCGTATGAAACGGACCCAAAGAAGATCTGGTCCGTCGATGACGATGATCAGGACCACGACAACATGAGCCACTCCGCCATGCCGGGAATGCAGATGAAGGACTAGCCGTCCAGGCAAACGCACTCGGGGCAGGTTGCCAATCGAAGTGCCGTTCCGAGCCGGGGCCTTCGCCGACGCCGGCGGAATATAATCCTCGCACTCCATCTTTTCCCCTTAGCCGCTCACGATCCTGATCGCCCCGGATCAGGACCACTGCACGGACAGCAGACACAAGGAGACACCATGTGCGGAATTGTTGCGGCCTTCTCGCGGCGTGATCCGGTTGCAGCGGCGACGCTGCAACGCGGAACGCGGAGTTTGTATCATCGCGGGCCGGACGGCCAGCGGCAGTGGGTTTCCGCCGACTGCCGGGTCGGGCTGGGCCATGCGCGCCTGAGCATCATCGACCTCGAGACAGGCACCCAGCCGATTGCGAGCGAAGACGGGCGCACGCACATCGTCGTGAACGGGGAGTTCTATGGGTACGAGGCGATTCAGCGGGAGCTGGAAGGCGGTGGGCACCGG
>DASVAI010000196.1:0-4157 GCA_036376445.1 Acidobacteriaceae bacterium | reverse complement strand
AGGTCGGCTGATATTCCGGCGACTACCAGCAGAAAAAAGATTGGAATCAGGGGCAAAACGAGAATCAAAATTGATCCAATGTCAGGATGACCACCCGCCTGCACATCCCGGAAGATCTTCCAAAAACCTGCCACGAACGGCAGAGCAACCAATACCATCACGAGCAGAAAACAGAATCCCACCGCCATCTTCAACCAGAAGAAGCGCTTTGCCTGTGCGTTATAGAGGCGCCAACCCGGCCGAATCTCCTTGGTGTTGTGAATCAGGCAATGGAAGTACGCGAAACGCAGCCGCGTGACGAGGTAATACACAACGCAGCCCAGCGCCATCGCGGCAATCACGCACACAACCACTAGCGTGATCCATCCGGCCGTGAGTGTCGGTGCCGGGTAGAGATTCGAGTGATGGTTCGAGGCATGACCGCCCGTTCCCCCGAATTGGAAATTCCCGCCGATGCCTTCCGTGACGCACGCAACCAGGCACAGCTTCAGGAAGCTGGCAAGCCGGAACGGACGAAATAGAAATGTTCTGGTTCGTTGAATCGCGGGAGAAATCGCGTCTGCGGCAGATATGGCGAGCATAGAGAAGGCCTTCAGCGGTCGCAATTGTACTCATATGCATTTGGCAATCATAGTGCGAATCTCATGGATGCCACGCCCGATCGTGCGCCGGGAGTCGTGCAATGCATCGCGCCGCGCCGTCGCTCAGCAGGTCCTCGCTCAGCCGCCACCTGTTTCCAAAGAATGCAGTTGCCGTATCCGAATCGATCAGGATGCTGGCCAGCAATTCTCCCGAGTCGCGATGGGGATGAAGGAATTCGGAGTAGATCACCCGCTCACTCTCTCCCGGATATGCCCAGCGAGGCGCAGGCGCCGGGAAGAGCCATCCGAAATACTGAGTGGCGACGCTGCGATACCTGGGCTGAAACATTCCGGGATTAATCACCACCACACGCTTCCATTCGTTCGCCGTCATGCTGCTCTTCCACTCCATCATCTGCGCATGCATTCCTCTCACCGCATAGCATGCGGCGTCATCCACATTCTCCAGCAGCAGCGGAGCCATCCGGCGCGTAAATCCCACCAGCTCCGGGCGCGAGAGACGTTTCGCCTCAATCACCGTGTGCAACAAAGCGAGAGAGCCGTCTAGGATCCGCTGCTGCCGTTTCGCCTGGAGGTCATCGAAACCGCCCGTAGCCAGCGCCTCCCGCGCGGCAGATATCTTCGCCGAGAGCGATTCCAGCCCTGCAATTCCGCCTTCGGAAAGCTCCTCGTTTGTCGCCAGCGGAGACAGCCGCAGGTAGAGGAGAAACGGCACATGCGAAACGTCTTTGAACGCGTGATAAATATCCGGCAGAACACGCTTCGTGTCGGCCTCGCCGTTGCGGTGCAGGATCAGGTTGTTGCCTGAAACCTCGACGTAGAGCGGATGCGTTTCGGTGAGGGCGTTCATTCTGGCGACGTATTCGTTCAGAAAGAGCGTATTCACGTCGCCGAGCGGACCGGCAGGTATCTGCGGCGGACCCGTTTGCGCCAACGAGCTTCCGGCAAGGATGAGGACGGAACAGAGACACAGCAGCCACGAAGCAAGCTTCACGGTATTGCCTTTCATCGGGGGCCCTGCAGAATCGGGAGGAGAGGAGCAATTATAGATTGCGCTCGTGGCGGCCGCCCCAAATATCGAAGAGGGCAAGTCAGTGCAGACCATCCCCGGCACAACCACCAAAAGGTAACTCCCGGTTCGGGAAATCCACAATCTTCTTGCCGATTGAATTGCCTCGATTTGCTATTCTGAAATAGTTAACATCAGTAGTCACAAATGGCACCTATAAAAAAGCCACCATCCTGGTGGCTTTTCGCCCTTCCATCCTTTTATTTTGACGAATTTACCGCTAAGTTATTTAGAAAGACGAATTTGACCCTCGGGAGGCCGCGTATCCGCATGATTCGGCATGGTTTATATCAAGCGCTCCCGCACCGGGAGGGGGGAGGGGGCCGTCTAATGTCCCTCTTTGCAAAGACGTCAGTTCGGCTGATTTGCTGATTTGCTGACTCGCTACCTCAAGTTCTGCTCATGCGCCCGCAGCTCGGCCACAATCGTCGCCGCCGCCTCACGCGCATCATCCGAGCGGTCCGGCGGAAACGAGATCGCACCGACACGCGCGTGACCGCCGCCGCCATAACGCTCGCAGATCGTCGCCAGGTTCACCATCTCCTCCGGCTTGCGCTTCGTCCAGGGGTTCGAGCCCACTGCAACCTTGGTCCGGAAGCTCGACTTGCTCAGCCCGATGTTGTATGTAGCTTCAGGGAATAAGTAATACGGAATGAACTTGTTGTACCCCTCAAGCTGCCGGTCTGTGATGTCGAAGTAGATCACGCCGTCCTTGTACTCCGCGCGCTCGCCAACCAGCTTCACCGCCTCCTCATGGCGCTCCAGCAGCGGCGGCAGCAAGGGCGCGATGAACGGTTCCTTCAGCACCGCGGCCAGCGTCTCCTCGGTCAGCAGCGGAATCATCCGCGGAATCAGCGTCGGGTCCGCGGTCGATTCGATGATCAGCGTCAGCTTCATCGCCGGCTCCGCCATCTCCACGGCAGCCTCGGGACTGTCGTAGAGCGCGCCGTCCACAATATCGGCCCACTTCACCAGGTCGGCCACCGGCTCGGCATTGAAGCCGAATCGCGTCGCCGCGATATGCGCCAGGAAGCCCGCGCAGGAGGTGTAGCTCGGGTCGTAGAAGCGCCGCGTCGCGTAGTGTCCGTCCGCAATGCCGCGCAAATAATCTGCGTGGTCCTCCGGCGTCAGGAAGGCGCTCAGGTGGTGGTCGAACCACCAGGTGATCTCCGGCGACGCCGAGTACTTGAAGTCGACGATCGCGTTCTCGTCGCCGATGAAATCCGCTTCGTTGAACAGCGCGCCCGCGCGATGCACCAGCCCGTGATACCCATATGCGGCCCCCTGCGCAATGCACTCGCGGTGGAACCGGGTAAAGAGCGAGGCGGAACACGCCCCGTCGAAACACTTATCGTGGTAGAAAACGCGAACGTTCAAAAATGGGACTCCTTGGCAGACGCGGCAAGTCGATGAAGAGAGAATGATTAGGATTGCTTGCACGTCCTCTGCTGTCAAGCGCGCCGCCTGCGATATGGTGTGTGTGTCGGCTCGCGCTTATGCCATCTGCTGAGGAACACATTTGAGTCGGAACCGGAGCTGGCTCTTCCGGCTGGTCCTCGCGGGCGTCGTGCTGCTCATTCTCGCGGCGCTCGTCGCCGGAGCGGCAGCGTTGTGGCTGCGTCGCGCCATGCAGGCGCAGCTTCCGCAGCTCGACGGCGACCGCCACACTCTTGCAGTCATCGCGCCGGTCACCGTCCAGCGCGATCATCAGGGCGTTCCCCACATCGCCGCCGCGTCCCTCGACGACCTCATCGCCGCGCAGGCTTACGTCACCGCGCAGGACCGCCTCTGGCAAATGGACATGATGCGCCGCGCCGCCGCCGGCGAATTGGCCGAGTTACTTGGCAGCAACTTCGTCGAGCACGATCGCGCGCAGCGCGTCCTCGAGTTCCGCCAGACCGCCGAGCGCATCACGGCCAGCCTTTCGCCGAGCGACCGCCGCCTCTTCGAGGACTACGCGCGCGGCGTGAACGCCTACATCAACGATGCCGATGCGCTGCCCGCGGAGTTCCGGCTGCTCAATTACCAGCCCCGTCGCTGGCAGCCCGTCGATTCCGTGCTCATCGTGCTGAGCATGGTGCAGACGCTCGATCAGCAGTGGCCCACCAAGCTCAGCCGCGAGGCGATCACGCGCCGCATCGGCCCCACGCTCGCCGCCGACCTCTATCCCACCGGCTCCTGGCGCGATCATCCGCCCACACAAGCCCTGCCGGATCTAAGTAAACCGCCCGTCGATGTCCCCCCTCCCCCACCTGACGAGGACGACCAGGCCCTCCGCGCCGCCGCTGGCGATCTGCTGCGGCTTCGTGCCGCGCTTGGCTCTCCGGAGCCATGTCGTGGCTGCATCCCCGGCTCCAACGAGTGGGTCGTCAGCGGAGCGCACACCGCATCGGGCCGCCCGCTGCTGTCCAACGACATGCACCTCAACCACTCCGTGCCGGGCATCTGGTACGAGGCCGATCTGCGCGCCCCCGGCTTCCATGCCG
>DASVAI010000192.1:0-2746 GCA_036376445.1 Acidobacteriaceae bacterium | reverse complement strand
TGAGCGCATCAACGCTGTTTCGCAGCGCACGCCGCACCTGTGCAAAGTCAGCCCATCAGGCAAGTGGCACATGGAGGACGTTGACCGCGCAGGCGGCATCAGCGCCATCCTCAAAGAACTCTCCAAAAAGCCCGGCGCGCTTACCCTCGATCGTCCCACCGTCACGCTGCGGACGCTGGGCGAGAACATAGCCGGTGCCGAAGTGCTCGATCCTGAAGTGCTTCTCTCTCTCGAGTCGCCGCACAGCGAGCGCGGCGGACTCGCCATCCTCACCGGCAACCTCGCCCCGGATGGGGCCGTTGTCAAGGTCGGTGCTGTATCGCCCTCGATGATGAAGCACACTGGCCCGGCGCGTATCTACAACTCGCAGGAAGAGGCGTGTGCTGGCATTCTTAACCGGCAGGTGCAGGAAGGCGACGTGGTGGTCATTCGCTACGAGGGGCCGCGAGGCGGGCCGGGAATGCAGGAGATGCTCGCGCCCACCGCTAACATCATGGGCATGGGGCTGGGCGAGAAGGTCGCGCTCATCACCGATGGCCGCTTCTCTGGCGGCACTCGCGGAGCCTGCATCGGCCACGTTTCACCCGAAGCGGCAGCAGGTGGCCCCATCGCCGCCCTCATCGACGGCGATATGATCTCCATCGACCTGATCGAGCATCGCCTCGATGTTAACCTGACGCCCGAACAGATGGAGCAGCGCATCAGCGCGGCCCAACCGCCACGCGCAACCGTCAAAAGCCGCTGGCTGCGCCGCTACGCCTCCCTGGTCACATCCGCCAACACCGGCGCAGTGCTGGCCGACATGTAAATGCTTCCCCACCCCAGGCCACCCCTTGCGGGTGGCCTGGGGTGGGGGTGGCTCTAAGACTTTTGTCTTGGAAAGCGTTACATTTTAGATCAAACATGGTAGAATAGACCCGTTGTAAGAAAGGATAGCAAACACATGCTTTGTGGATCAGAAAGGCAGGATGGCGATGGAACCGGCATCGGTATTTCCTGCTACAGTCAACGTCTTAACGCCCGCGACCTCAGCTAACCTGGGTCCTGGCTTCGACAGTCTCGGATTAGCACTCCAACTCTATAATCGTTTTCACGTGGAAGAGAGCGGCGATGACCCACACCTTCCCACCATCGAGGTGATCGGACCGCTGGGGGCAGACCTCTCAACCGGGCCGGATAACCTGTTCTTCCGCGCCTTCGCCCTGCTCTTTGAACGCCAGCAGGTGGAATTGCCTGCCGTGCATATTCGCATGTCCATCAGCATTCCCCCCGGCTGCGGCCTGGGGAGCAGCGCCACCGCCGTTGTGGGTGGGCTGGTTGCCGCGAACGAACTCCTGCGCCTGCGCAATGCCGCCCTGCCAAAAGAAGACTTGCTCGAACTGGCCGTAGAAGCCGAAGCTGGCAATCATCCCGACAACGTCGCTCCCGCTCTGCTCGGTGGTCTTGTCGCAACCACCAGCGTTGAGGGCAAGATTCGCGCCATTAAGACGCCCTTTCCCGATGCGCTGCGGGCCGTCATCTTCACCCCATCTTTTCCGATGGATACTGTCGCGGGCCGCAAACTGCTGCCTGCCAGCTATTCAAAGGCCGATGTCACCTTCAATACCGGGCGGGTTGCTCTGCTGCTCACGGCCCTGCAAACGAGCCACTACGAACTGATCGGTGAGGCCATGCAGGATCGCCTGCACCAGCCCTATCGCCAGGCGCTCTTTCCCTCCATGCCCGACATCATCAGCGCGGCCATCGCCGCCGGGGCGCACGGAGCCAGCCTGTCTGGCGGCGGCTCGTCGCTGATTGCGCTTGCCAGTTCCAATTTCCGCCAGATCTTTCAGGCCATGCAAGACACGGCGCGTGCCAACGGCGTAGAGGGCGTCGGCAAGGTACTGCGAGCCGATCAGCAGGGAGCGCGAGTTATCAAAGCGCCACGCGGCCTGCGTACCACTGCGCGAAAGGACGGAAAAGCTCCCAATGCTCCCAATGCGGATCAATTCTACTGGTCGCCAGCCAGAACGGCAGGAAGTGAGCAATCATGAATAAGGTACTGGCCCAGGAGGCCGCTAATGTTCTGACTGGCGTCTCGCTGCGCTGCGTGGAATGCGACCAGTTCTATCCCGGCTTCGAGGCTGGAAATCCGCCCCGCTATCGCTGTGACTGTGGCGGTGTGCTCGACGTGGAGATGCGACTGACGCCACACAAGCAGGCAACATTTGTTCCCAATATCGCCAGCGATGTGCTGAGTATGGCGGAGAGCGACCTGCCACCGCAGGCGGGCGCACCCTGGCGGCAACTGTTCGATGACCGCTCCGGCAGCCTGCCCATCTGGTCGACCAGCGCGGACGAGTTTTTGCTGAATCAGAGCGGCGTCTGGCGCTACCGCGAACTGATCCTGCCCGTCTCGACGCAATATATTGTGAGCCGCCCGGAAGGCAATACCGGCCTCTACCCGGTTGGGCTGGAGAATTGCGGCTCAGGGCGGGCCGGGCATCGGCAGATCGGCCAGTTCGCTGGGCTGGAACTGCTCTTCCTCAAGCACGAGGGCGAGAATCCGACCGGCAGCTTCAAGGATCGCGGTATGACGGTCGGCATCACTGTGGCGAACATGCTCGGCGCGCCGGCTGTGGCTTGCGCCTCAACCGGAAACACCTCGGCTTCGCTGGCCTCGTATGCTGCACAAGCCGGAAAGCGCGGCATCGTCTTTCTCCCGGCTGGCAACGTCGCCGGTGGCAAACTGGCGCAAACATTGGCC
>DASVAI010000191.1:0-2331 GCA_036376445.1 Acidobacteriaceae bacterium | reverse complement strand
ATACCGACTCCGGCCGCGCCGTAATTACCGGCTGCGCATTCTCCGGACGCGAGAACGGCCCCAGCATCCACCCCGGCGGCTGAACGGAAGCCGGAGCCCCCAAGAACCACAACACCGAAAGAGCAATCCACCGCATGGCAGCCCACTCTATCAGTCCACAACTTCCCAGTCTTGACGCCACCCTGGACCAGGACTACTCTGAATCCAGAGGCGAACAAATGGCGAAACTCCAGGCCAACTCGCTCCCCCTCTTCCCCGATACCGAACCCCTGCCCTTCACCGGCATAGCCCGCATGGCGGCCGCCGCATCCGATGTCGACCACGGCCATCTGGTCGAGTTCCGCTCGCTACCCGTCCGCTCGCTACTCAGCCGTGTTGTTTCCAAACGCAATCTGCGCTTCACCTGGGCCATCAATCCGTACCGCGGGTGCGAATTCGCCTGCCGGTACTGCTACGCCCGCTACACCCACGAGTTCATGGAGCTGCGCGATCCCGCCGACTTCGAGCACAAAATTTTTGTCAAGGACAACGCCGCATGGCTGCTCCGCCAGGAGCTGCGCCAGGTCCGCCCGGGCGAAGAGATCGCTATCGGCACCGCTACCGATCCTTACCAGCCCATCGAGCGCCGCCTTCGGGTCACACAGAGCATCCTCGCCGTGCTCGCTGAGCAGAGCGGTCTGCAGATCGGCATCGTCACCAAGTCCGCACTCATCGCACGCGATCTGCGCTACCTCTGCGAGATCTCCCGCGCCAACGAGCTCACCGTCCACATGACCATCACGACGCCCGACGCCGCGCTCGCCCGTCTGCTCGAGCCACGCGCTCCGCGCCCGGACATCCGCTTCGCCACCGTGCGCCGCCTGCGCGAAGCCGGCCTCCGTGTCGGCATCATGTGCGCGCCTCTTCTGCCGGGCCTCACCGACACCGGCCCCGCGCTCAACCGCATGGCCGAACTCGCAAAGCAGCACCGCGCCTGCTTCCTCCATGCCAATCCACTGTTTCTGAAACCCTGCTCGAAGGAGACCTACCTCGCTTTCATCCGCGAGCACTTCCCCGCGCTCGAGCCGATGTATCGCACCCGTTACCAGAGCGCCGCCTTCGTGCCGAAAGCCTACGCCGAGCGCTGCCGCGATCTTCTCCACGCCGCCTGCAAAAAGCACGGCATCGGCCAGCGCACGCGCGATGAACTCCTCACCCGCGACGTCGGGATCCCTCCATCCATGCGCGCATCCGAGCCGCAGCTCTTCCCCGTCTCCGCCCTCACAGCCGTGCCGCGCAAACCGCCGCAGCCGGTGTGGACCCGGTAAGGCCAGAGGGCAAATTTCAACACTTGAATTCGAGTGGCGTCAGTCGTTCGGCCAAGGAAGAGGATTCGCCTCTTCTATCAAAATCGTTATCTGATCCCCGGGCTTAAAGTCCAGATGAAAGGCGACATCTTTGACGCGGAAATAGTGCGGACGAACCGGGTCGAGATTGGTCCCGTATTCCAAAACAATCCGTTCGCCAATGCGCGGGATGAACTCTACCTCATAATCCTTGCCATTCCCGGCTTCGTCTACGACACGCACGCTGTACATGCGAAAGAGTGTAGCAACGCACACGATGGCGCACATCATACCCTTCGCGGACAGCGCAGCCGGCAGGCAGAATCAGCGGGTGATGATCACTTCGTACAGATTGTCCTTCGCCAGGAAGAATTTACAGTTCGCGTAGCGTTCGAAAATCTTCTCAATATTGCGATTCGTAAACGCCCGCTTGATTGGAAAACGGGAGCTCTCCTGCATGTCGATCGCGTCCGTCTCGCTCAGGTGATAGCGGCAGTAAGCCGTGTTGTCGCCCGTCTGCTTATTATGAAACAGCGCCAGAACCTTGCCGCCCGGCTTCATGCAGCTATGCAGGCGGTCCACGGTCGGCTGCACAATGGAATCCGGCAAATAGTCGAGCGTCGTCCACAGCAGCACGGCATCGAATTCGCGTCCCGTGAAGCCAAGATTGTGCTCGAAAAATCCTTCCACGTCGAAGACCGGATCGCCGTCGTCCGTCGGCTTTTTCATCCACTCCGGCTTCTGCGCTTCCGGCACCAGGTCTGCCATGTAAACGCTGTGGCCGGCATTGGTCAGCAGGTTGATGTTGGTGGGCGATGTAGGGCCGATGTCCAGAACGTACAGACCGCTCTCAGTCAAAAGCTGTTTCTTCAAATTGGCCCAGCCGCTGGAGTGGCGCGCGATGCGCGGCCCGGTCAGCACTGTCGGCGAGCTTGACTGCGTTTCACCCCTGGATTTCTGGAACGGGTTCTTGAACACTGAAAATCGGCGTCCCCTGCGCCTCTGC
>DASVAI010000157.1:0-6372 GCA_036376445.1 Acidobacteriaceae bacterium | reverse complement strand
TCGCAGATTAGGGTGAGAGGGTAGGGCCGGGGGAATCAACTCGATGCCAGGCGTCCACCTCTTCTTCGTCATCTCGAGCGGAGCGGCGAAGCCGCGCAGTGGAGAGATCTGCTGTTCACCGGCAGTGCCACAATCCGGGTCAAAAAATGCTGCGGCCAGTTCCACTGGACCCTCGTCCCCGAATACGAGATGGCCGGCAAAGATAGCCGCCGCATCAGCGTGGACGGGTGCCTCATCGACGAGTTCCACCTGCCGCGCGGCTACTGGGAAGCCAAGGACGACCTCAACCCCGAGATCCAGAAGAAATTTGAAGCCGGTTACCCACGCAACAACATCCTCTTTCAGGAGCCATCCCGCGCCGTTCTCGTCCAGAACGGCGTCATCGCGAACCCACGCCGCGAGGATCAGGACATCAACCAACCGGAAGTCCTCGTCCGCCTCCTCGAGCGCTTCTACGACTGGCAGGATTCAGCCCCGCAGGAATAGGACCGCTCCGCCTCCTCCTTCGCCAGCGGCTTCCGCTCCGGACTCCGCCGCAGAAAGAGGACGAAGTACCGTGTCATCCCATCGCCCGCCGCAAAGCCGGCAACTGAACCGCAATCGCCAGCAGTACCAACAGCACCCGCCATCGATTGAAACCGCGCATCATCGAAGCCTCCTCCACTTAAGCCCTGCTCCGCTCCGATCCATCCGTTGTTACAAGTCGAGAACACTGCAACTCATGCCCCTGATGCTTCGGAATTATCTTGACTTCCCTAACAGACTGAGTTACAAGTTTATTCCTCTTGGCGGTAGGTTGTAGTTACATAGCTTTCCTTCTCAATATAGCCGCCACAGTCGCCAGGGCCCTGGCTAACACAAATTCCCGTTTAGAGCGCTACTGAAACTAGCTCCGCAGTCGAGTCATAACTGGTGCTGCGCCCCTGCTCGATTTCGAAACTATCGCGCCCTGACCGGAGTGCCGGGCTAATTGCACCCTCGAAAGGAGAATTTTCATGACCACTGCAACAAAGGTCGGCGGAGTCTCCGCCCATCAAGCAGGATCGAGTGGAGCTACTCGCAGCAAATCAAGAAGGAAAATTGGCGGAGTATCTCCAAGAATGGCGCACGAGGAGTATGCGGCTCCTGCCGGAGCCGCACCTGCTGCGCCTGTTCACAGTGATTTCATCTGGAATGGCGGCCCCGTTCTTACTTGCCCCTTCATGTACGCCACGTTTTGGGGGCCGTCCTGGACCAGCAGCCCTGCTGGACTTGCGGAAGCCGCGCGGCTTTCTCAGTTTCTGCAGGATCTGGGCAATAGTCAGTTCATGAATGTGCTCAGTCAATACGGCGTGGGCAGTGGTCCCGGTACGGCCCTGTTCCTGCAGGCATCTTTTATCAGCAATGTCCAGGCTAACGTCAGCGACACCGACATTCACAACGTTATCCAGGGAGCTATCAATTCCGGTGCGATCCCTGAACCTCCCGCCAATAACAAGACCCATTGCATCGTCATCTATCTCGACTCGAGCATTGCCGTCAATGATGCGGGTCTTGGCATCACAATGTGCGAGCCTGGAGGCGACACCGCATTTGGCTATCACTACTTCTTCACAACTGCGAAGGGCAACTCTTGCTATTACTCGGTGATCCCTTCTCTTGATGACAACTGCCTGCGGAACACTGGTTGCGGTGGCGGCGGTTGTTCCCTCTCGCTTTCACAAACTCAGGAACAAAGACGCACTCAAGTCACAAGTCACGAGTTTGCTGAAATGGCTACCGATCCGGCGTTTCCGAGTGGATGGTTCGGCCCTTCCAGCGATGAGAATGGCGACATCTGTAACGGCGAAGCCGACTCAATCACGGTGGGCGCAAACACCTGGGATGTTCAGCGAACTTACAGCAAAACTGATGACATCGCCACGAACGGTGCTTCCTTCTGCCGCGCCACTGCCCCCAATCCGATTCCCAAGCTCAGCCCTGGTCCTTCGGCCGTCACTGCCGCCATGACCTCGGCCCAGCATTTCGGCCACTACAAAACATTCCTTCCGCTGCCCAATGTCTTCCACGATGCGAAGTCGCTGCAGACGAGCTGGGACAACAAAGAAGTCGAGCGTTACTCGCGGCGGTTCTTTTATCCGCTCCACCCCGACAACGTACTCGGAAATTTCGCCACAACGCTCCGGCAGTTTGCTGATGTTCTCGATACTGGGAAGAAGAAGTAGAACTGTTCAGGTGGTTCGCGTCTGACGCGGACCACCTGTCTTCTCTCCCTAACCCCTGGGCCAAGGGGGCCGACGGCCTGCCACGTGGCACCGAAGTTGCAACCGGACACGTGCAATTCTGAGCAAAGCGAAGGACCTGTCTCCGGGGCCACATCTGCGAACGGGACCGACCACCAGAAGCGAACCTCACAAATCAGCCCGCAGGCGCCTCCGCCCGGACAGCCAGTCCCAATTCGAAACCGACCACACAACCTCCACCAGAAATGTGCCAGTTAATTCAACTCAATTCGTTACAATAGAAATAGAGAATCAGAAAGAAAAGGCCACCGGCGCGGTGGCTTTTTCATTGGCCAGAAAATCGGCGCCAATGGGTGCCCCACAATCTCCGCAGAGATGTGGGTAGTCCGCCGGCGTAGCCGGCGCACCCTATAAACCCTTTCGAATGACGACTTGAGCGATAAACCCTTTAGAAAGACGATTTTGATGCTCGGGAGGCCACGTATCCCGCTGACTCGGCTGACTTTATAGAACGCTCTCCCGCACCGGAGGGGGTAGGGGGCCGGGTCACGTTACCTGCCGTAGAATGACCTGACCAATGCCCGAACCGCCACTCGACCTCGCCTGGCAGCAGACCGGCGGCGCCGCCGATTACGTCCGCGAGCGCACCCGGCTCGAGCCGAAGCTCGGCATCGTCCTCGGCAGCGGACTCGGCGGCTTCGCCGAGCGGCTCGCGGATGCGACCGCCATCCCCTACTCCGAGATCCCGCACTTCCCCTGCCCCACCGTCGAAGGCCACACCGGCCGGCTGGTCATCGGCAGCTTCGCCGGCCTGCCCGTTGCCGTGATGCAGGGCCGGGTCCATGCCTACGAGGGCTATTCTCCGGGCCAAGTGGTCTTCCCCACCCGGGTCCTCGCCCGCCTCGGCGTCAGCACGCTGATCGTGACCAACGCCGCCGGCGGCATCCGACCGGACCTCGCCGCCGGCCAGCTCGTCCTCATCTCCGATCACATCAATTTCACCGGAAGCCATCCGCTCGCCGGCCCAAACGACGAGCGTCTCGGCCAGCGCTTCTTCGATATGTCGGACGCCTACTCGCGTCGCCTGCGCGCGCTCGCCCATCGCGCCGCCGCGACCGAAGGCATCGCGCTCTCCGAGGGCGTCTACCTCGGCCTCAGCGGCCCCAGCTTCGAGACACCCGCGGAAATACGCGCCTACCGCATCCTCGGCGCAGACCTCGTCGGCATGTCCACCGTTCACGAGGTCATCGCCGCCCGCCACCTCGGCATGGAAGTCCTCGGCTTCTCCTCCGTTACCAACATGGCGGCCGGCATACTCGATCAGCCGATCAACCACGCCGAAGTCCTGGAGATCGGCGGGATCGTGCAGCACGCCCTCAGTCGGCTTCTCGCCGTCCTCATCCCCCTGCTCCCCTGATTCGATCGCAACGGAAAATTCATCCGCATGCTGCGTCGAAGGCGCGCGCTAGGTTGATATCCTGAAGGCTATGGCTACAAAGAAGGAACTGCTCCAGCAGCCCATCCAACACATTGATATCAAGCAGCACAACGTGGTGCCGTTGGTGGACGCCATGCAGCACATGGCCTACAGCTCGCGCGATCTCGCCCGGGCCGCCTCCATTTATGAGCGCATGCTGCGCGACCAGGACTGCGGCGTCATCCTGTGCCTCGCCGGCTCGCTCATCAGCGCCGGCCTCAAGCAGATCTTCGTCGACCTGATCCGCAACAATATGGTCGATGCCGTCGTCTCCACCGGCGCCAATATCGTCGACCAGGACTTCTTCGAGGCCCTCGGCTTCCGCCACTGGATCGCCGACGACATCATGAAGGCCGGCACCGAAGACGGCAACCTCCGGGAGCTGATGATCGACCGCATCTACGACACGCTGATTGATGAGGAAGAGCTGCGGGCCTGCGACGAGACCACGCAGAAGATCGCCGACTCACTCGCCCCTCGCCCCTACAGCTCCCGCGAGTTCATCCGCGAGATGGGCGCCTACCTCGTAAAGGACGGCAAGACCCCGCAAAAGGGCGGCGTCGACAGCATCGTTCTCGCGGCCTACGAGAAGGATGTGCCGATCTTCTGCCCGGCCTTCAGCGACTGCTCCGCCGGCTTTGGGCTGGTGGCCCACCAGCACGCGCGCGGCGACAAGCCCAAGGTCTCGCTCGACTCGGCCAAGGACTTCTACGAGTTGACGCAGCTCAAGATCGCCAACCCTACCACTGGCCTGCTGATGATCGGTGGCGGCGTCCCCAAGAATTTCGCTCAGGACATCGTGGTCGCGGCGGACGTCCTCGGCAACGAAGCACCGATGCACAAGTACGCGATCCAAATCACAGTCGCTGATGTGCGCGACGGAGCCCTCTCTTCGAGCACGCTGAAGGAAGCCAGCTCCTGGGGCAAGGTGGACACCACCTACGAGCAGATGGTCTACAGCGAGGCGACCCTCGCGCTGCCGCTGATTACCGGCTATGCCTGGCACAAGCAGGCGTACACCGCCCGTCGCGAACGCCGGTGGGCCCGGCTGCTCGAGCCGGTAAACGCCTGATCCCCTGGCTTCTATAGGACGTCTTCCCAAAACGGTCCATCCACCCGGATGGACCGTTTACATTTTCGGCTCCCCTGCCACTCTCCAGGGCTCGGGGGTTACATACTCGGCTATATAGGATATGCACCACAATTAGTGCAGTAACCGGGAAATTTTGATTACTTAGGATAATTCTTTTGACTATCGGTAAGAGTTACCTACTATACTCACCAAGCGCGATTCCATGAATTGCTGGATTTGGGTCCCGGTGTGAGCAGCTCCTGATGGACTGACTCCGCAGTGCACTGTCGTTCCGGGCCAGAAGTATCAAAACAGAGAAGCGGCTGTAAGTGATTGAATTTCTGGGTTCATGTTTCGTTGTCATATCTACCCG
This sequence comes from Acidobacteriaceae bacterium, assembly GCA_036376445.1. Classification (GTDB taxonomy): domain Bacteria; phylum Acidobacteriota; class Terriglobia; order Terriglobales; family Acidobacteriaceae; genus KBS-83. Next base: position 1,228 of record DASVAI010000157.1, on the reverse strand, counting down.
CAAACATGGTTCCCGATTTTTTGCCGAACAGGGTTAGACCTTGCACTCTTCCGTGATTCAGCACGAACGTCTCTTCACGCATTGGCTGAGCGGCCGACCTGTCTGGCTTGCCATGTTCGCGCTGACGCTGCTGTCCACGGCATACACGATCGTCGTCATGATGTACTCGGGAAGCGGACTGGTATGGAGTCCGGCAAAGCCTGTCTTCATCTTTCTCGGCTGGGGCGCAATACAGACCTGCTTCGCGGCGGTCTGCCTTCTGAAGCTTCGTCACGAGCGCCGGTTGCGCTCCGAGCTGCAGGAGGAAAACGGAGAAAATGACGGCACGGTGGTCCATGTTGCCGGCCAGGCGGCGGAGATCCGTTACCAGGATTACTTTGAAAATCTCACCGAGATGATCGCGATGCTCTCGGCCGAGGGCAAGTATCTCTATGTGAACTCCGCGTGGCAGCGATACTTTGGGCGCGATGCCGCCTCGGCACGCACCCTGGAAGGCTTCGCATCAGCGTTTCCATTTGCCATCCAGTCGCAGGCCGCGGCGATCTTCGAGCGCGCCCTGGCAGGCGAGCACATCGAACAGGTGCATTTGCGCGTCGAGGACTCGGCTGGCCGCACACGGGAGATGGAAGCCAGCCTCTTCGGTCTCCGCGAAGCGGGACGACCCCGTGCCGTACGGTGCATTCTCCGCGATGTAACCCTTCGCAATCAACGCGAGCGCCGCCTCGCGATGCAGCTTGGCGTTGGCCAGGTCGTACAGGAAGCCTCCACCGAAGACTCTTTGCCCCGCATCCTGTCGGCCCTCGGAAGCCATCTGGGCTTCGATCTGGTGCAGCTCTGGCGAGCCGATGCCAGCCATCAGGTGTTGCGCTATGGAAGCATGTGGATGGCAGCGGATTGCATCTTCCCTTCCACGCTTGCAAAAAGCTCGATCACGGAATTTTCTCCCGGTGAGAGCTTGCCCGGACAGGTCTGGGTCCAGGGTGCGTCGATCTGGGTTGAAGACATCCACAGCGATATCCGATTCAATACGCGCGACGGTGCGAAATCCGATGGGCTGGTCACCTGCTGGGGCGTGCCTGTACGGGTTGGAAATCAAGTCATTGCCGTCATTGAGTTCTTCAGCCGCAAGCGCATGGCGGCCGAAGTCGAAATTATGGCGACGGTAGAAACCGTTTGTGCTTCCGTGGGGCAGTTCCTTGGCCGCTCCATTCAGGAAAAGCGCGTTACC
>DASVAI010000150.1:0-11779 GCA_036376445.1 Acidobacteriaceae bacterium | reverse complement strand
ACGGTGGAGGGCGAGCACACCGCGCTGACAGCAGAGACATCGGATGAAGAGCCGGAAATGTGACTCGTGCCCCCGCAGGCTGCAAGCGTCATCAAAAGGCAAGATATGCCGGAGAGACGGAGGGAGGAATGTCCGCAGGGCCCTCCGATGCGGTGGCGTACTGAGTTCGCCATAGCATCTATTTGTATTCCAATTGGGGGTTGCAGGCGATTCCGGAATGCGGGCGATGTCAAGCTTAAGGTTGGCTGAAGAAAATCGATGAAGCTCGGGGGCGATGTATGCAGTCACATTGTTGCGGCCTACTGAGTCCGCCGCGTTGACGCGTTTGCCACTGCTCTCCGAGCTTCATCCAGTAGAGAGATCCTGCTACCGTCTTGCTTCGTCCGCATCCTCCGCCAGGTCGTGCATCAATTCAAAGAACTTCCGTGACTGGCCCTTGAAAAGACCCATGGCGGTGAGGAAATTAACTACACCCGTTGCCGCTCCCAGGGTTTCTGTCGGCCGGATGATGGAGCATGGCGGGAGCTTGCGGCTGAGGAATGGGCATGGCTCAGGCATGATCAAGTTGGTTTGGAAAGTTTCGCCATCAAAGGGAGGAGCGTTCAAATCAGGAAACGTCACCGATACGCCAGTCATCGGATCCCTTGCAGACAGCGGCGGTGCGTTTCCTGCTTTGTCCTGCCAGGTTTGGAAGTGCATGGTTTCGGTGGGGCCGATGCTGATGAGGATTCGCAGAACCTCTACGCTGGTCGCCCTTTGCGCCATCGAGGGATACAGGCTGTTGCCGCCCTGTTCGATGGTCGGCATATGGAAGCCGGCCGTGTTGGCAATCGCCTGAAGAAAATTCGGATCCTTGGTGTCGTTATCGTTCCTTGGGATTGCGGTGTGTTCACCCACGGCCAAACTGGGAATGGCCTGCGGAAATTTGAATTTTGGGTCGAGATCTGGATTGTGAGTGCTGCTGCGGTAGCGGGTCCACCAACTGGTATCCAGCGTAAGCCTCATCAGGTTCGTCAGCCGACGTTTTCCACTGGAACCCTTGGCAGTGCTGCCGGGCAGTGTGCGGAATGGCTCGAGGCTTACGGTGTCTGCCCCTTTTGAAGCCAGATACGCGTTTAGAAAATTCTGATGGGTGAATTCGTCCTCGGTATTGTCGTGAATGTACTGAGCCATGTCTTCATCGAGTTTCGCGAGCGCTTCGGTATAGGCTGGGTTTCCGCTGCCCCCGGGTACTTCCTTGTCGGGAATTCCGCCGAGTTCGTTGTACTGCACCCAGAAGTCCGTCTCGAGGATTTCGACCGCGGCCGCGAATCGAAGCATGGCTGCATCCCCAAAGTCGAGTTTGCCAGAGCGTTCTTCTTGCTTCTCTTCCGCCAGAGCGAGACTGTTACTGCCAAGTAACCCAATGCCTGCTGTGGCGAGCCCATTCCTGATGAATGAACGGCGGTTGGTTTCGGCCTTCATGCTGGTCCACATTTCGTGCATAGAAAAAGCCTCCTCTCTCATTAAGGTGGAGCTTGCGCCTACGAGAACCGGGAGATTGTCAGCACAAAGTAATCGTTTTGTTATCCAACTCCGATTCTTTTGACGGCATGGCAATGAGGAAAGGCAAGAGCGAGTTCGCATAGGCATCTCGCAGCAGGTGATAGCCTTGCTCTGTTTCTATTTCCTCGGAGCCGATTCCCAGCATGTCGTTCATGTCCTGCAGAGTTCTTCTTGGAATTGCAATTGCAGCGGTTGCCGCGCCGTTGACAGGGCAGGGAGTCTCCCCCGTGCCGCAAGTAGAAGGCGTGCCGGCGAAGGCGCAGCAGGCGGCAGCGCAGATTGATCCGGAGCGGATTCGCGCCACGGTGAAGTACCTGGCCGACGACAAACTGCAGGGCCGAGGGCCGGGCACCGAAGGCGACCGCATGGCCGCGAAGTACATGGCAGAGAAGTTCGCCGAGTTTGGGTTGACGCCCGCCGGTGACAGCGGCTCGTGGTACCAGAAGGTGCCGCTCTATTCCGTGAAGACGGAGCCGGACAAGACGACGTTCCAACTGGCGCCCAAGAATGGCGAGCCAATCACGCTGCGCTACGGCGCGGATTTCGTCGTGAACAATCAGACAGGCGCACTGACAGCGGATATCGATGCTCCGATCGTGTTTGTCGGCTATGGGATTCGCGCGCCGGAATACAACTGGGACGACTATAAGGGCATGGATGTGAAGGGCAAGGTAGTGGCGGTGATTGTGAACGAGCCGCCATCGGAGAATGAAGATTTCTTCAAAGGCAAGGCTCTGACCTATTACGGACGGTGGACGTACAAGTACGAAGAGGCGGCGCGCCAGGGCGCCATCGGCGTGCTGATCATTCATCGCGACGACTTGGCGAGTTATCCGTGGCAGGTGGTGCGCAGTTCGTGGTCGGGAGAGAAGAGTTACTTGGTCGGCGATCCGAATGCGCGGCTGGAGGCGGCGGCGTGGATCCAACATGACATTGCGCAGAAGATGGCGCAGGCGGCGGGGCACGATATTGACGATGTGATCGAGGAAGCGGGGCGGCATTTTGTCTCGCGCGAGACGGACTGGCGGCTGAAGGCGCACATGGTGAGCGAGAAGCGCACATTCGATTCGGAGAATGTAATCGGCATGGTGGCAAAGAAGAGCGCGGGACCGGAGCAGTCCGTGCTCTACACGGCACACTTCGATCACCTGGGCATGGATCCGAATCTGCCGGGCGACAAGATTTACAACGGCGCGGCGGACAACGCGACCGGCTGCGGCATTCTGTTGGAGCTGGCGCGCGCATTTGCTGATGCCGCGAAGGCAGGAGCGCCGCCGCCACACCGCGTGTATTTTGCCGCGGTGACCGCGGAAGAGCAAGGGTTGCTGGGATCTCAGTATCTAGGGATGCATCCACCGGCGCCGCAGAAAGATCTGACATTGGATTTGAACTACGACATGCTGCTGCCGATCGGCGTGCCGACTGCGGTGGAGGTTTCCGGAGCGGATCGGACGACATTCTTTCCGACGGTGGAGAGCACGGCGAAGGATTTTCACCTGACGATCCAGCCGGACCAGTTCCCGGGCGCGGGTCATTATTACCGGTCCGATCATTTCTCGCTGGCGCGGTATGGAATTCCGGCGTTTTCCATCGGGCAGGGGACCTTGTTTGAAGGGCACGATGCCGCGTGGGGCCAAGAGCAGATTAAGCTGTACACGGCAGAGCGCTACCATCAGCCGAGCGACGAGTATCGTCCGGAGATGGATTTCCGCGGCGATATGCGGATGGCGCAGATCGGCTTTGACCTGGGATGGCTGGCGTCGGCGGCAAAGACGGAACAGGGCTGGCAGGCCGGAGACGAGTTCGAAGCACCGCGCAAGAAGAGCATGACGGGGCAGTGAGCGCGACTTCGTTCCGGGACGCGCGTTCTTTATGCGTATGAGAAAGAAACTGGCGCTGCTGCTTCTGCTGGTTTCGGCGGCGGGCGTTTCGTTGGCGCAACAGCAGCCAGAACCGCGGCTGCAGCGCCGCGAACAGGCGCTCGAGGAGATCGGGATCTACCGGCCGGGGCGGTCGAATCTGCCGGGGGAAGCCTCCGGCAGTTATGCGCTGAGTCCGAATCCGGCAGAGGTTATCGAGATCATTTTGAACGGCGATGGCGATCAGGTGCGGCTGCAGGGCTACCTGACGCGCACCGGCGACGGCGCGTCAGACCGCGGCGCATCGCTCACCTACTTTTTTGCGCGAACGACGGTGAGTCCGTCGCAGCTCACGTTTATGACGCGGCAGGTGCATGGCGTGTGGTGGAGCTTTACGGGCGCGATCGAGCGCGGCGGCGCACAGATGAGCACGGAGAAGGGTTTTTACTATCTGACCGGTATGCTGACGGAGCATTTCGATAACGGACAGTCCGCCCCGCGGCGGATTAGCTTGCCGCTGTTGCCGGAGGGGAATGTGCGATCTGAGTAAATCGCGCAGCAGAGTGCAAATGAGCAGGCTTTTGACGCTGTTGACATCATAGGATCTGTTTGCGGGCCTTATCACCTCTTCGATATAAGGAACGCAGTGTTTTTAACTAGATTGGAAGTAGCGGCGCATCAGAGGTTAGGATTGCGTTTGTTTGGAGGCATTCGTGAGATATTGCGCAGGTTTTTTTGCGGCTATGGCAGTGGTGTTCATGGTGGGTTGCGGAGGATCCGGCGACTCTCATACAACTACGTCCTTCACGAGCCAGGTGAGCTCCACCAATAATCCACAGGTGGCTCAGTATTCGATCACTGTGCCGCAGGATGCGACGGTACATATCATATACAGCCGGGATATGAGTTATTCCCTGAAGACGTGGGACGTGGCGACGCCGGCAGGCGGGGGTAAGGTGACGATTCTGGTGGCGGGGATGCTGGCGAACTCCACCTACCATATGCGCGCTGCAGTTACTTACAAGGATGGAACGATTGCATCCGACGTGGACCATACCTTCAAAACCGGCGCGATACCGCCACAGGTATCCGCGCGGTTCACGGTACAGAAGACCTCGGGTTTGGACCCGCAGCCCGGTATTGAGATGGTGGATGGGATTGGGATCAATATCCCTACGCTGGTTGCCACCGATCTGAGCGGGAATATCGTCTGGACCTACCCATTTAAAGATGCTGTAGTCGGAAACGCGAGCTATTCGCAGACGCAGCTCCAGGGATTCGTGCAGCTCGACAATGGCCATATCGTGTTCCTGGCTGGTCCTCTTTCGAGCGCACCTCTAGCGGGGCCGGTGGATCCGAAGATTCCCGACACGATTCGCGAGATCGACCTTGCGGGGAATACGGTCAAGGAGCTGCCGTTGACGGCGCTACAGACCTCTTTGAAACAGGCGGGATTCTCGCTGGTTCCGGTGTGCTATTCGCACGAGATTATCGTTCTGCCGAATGGTCACTGGCTTTTCCTTGTCGGCGAGCTGAAATCTGTGACGCTCAACGGCAAGAGCACACCGACGACGGTTCTGGGCGACGCCATTGTGGATCTGGATCAGAACATGAAGCCGGTGTGGGTGTGGGATGCGTTCGATCATTTGGATGTGAATCGGCAGCCATATCTATTTCCGGACTGGACGCATGCCAATGCGATTGCGTATTCCGCAGATGATGGAAACCTTCTGCTGTCGCTGCGGCACCAGAACTGGATTATTAAGATTGACTATCGAAACGGCGGCGGACAGGGCAATGTGCTGTGGCATCTGGGGCCGGGCGCGGACAGCGATTTTACCCTGCTGAAAACCGACGGGACCCCGGATACAGCTCCAGAAAATTGGTTTTATGCGCAGCACTATCCCTACTTCTTTTCTTCTAACACCACCGGGGATTTCAAGCTGGGGATCATGGACAACGGCAACGACCGAGCATTTGCGGATGGAACGAGCTGTGTCGCGCAGGGCGGCGCGAAATGCTATACGACGGTCCCGGTTCTCGAGATCAATGAGAATGCGAAGACGGCGAAGCTTCTTTTCCACCAAATATTGCCGCCGTTGCAGTATTCATTTTTCGGCGGAAGTACGAACTCCTTGGCCAACGGCAATGTTGAATACGATCTTGCCGGCTACCTCATTAGCGGCGGCACGGGTGTGTTCGAAGTGACGAACCAGAGCACCCCGCAGACTATCTGGTCGATGAGCGCGCCTGCGCCGGCGCTCTCGTATCGCGCGTACCGCATTCCGAGCCTGTATCCCGGCGTGCAATGGACGGGCGTGGATTTTTAGCGCACCTCAGGGAGTCGGGCGTGAGCCATTGCTGTGGTCTCGAAATACGTAGAGGCGCGGGTTCTCCGACTCCAAATCATAGCCGCAATCGAGCATGTGCTTATGCAGATTCTCTTCCGCATACCCTTGCTTCCGGAGAATATCGCTATGAAATTCCAATTCAATTCTGGCCAGGCGGCCACTCTCCAACGCATCCCGGGCGGCCATGAACACGTTATATTCCGCGCCCTCGATATCTACCTTGACGAGGTCGAATTTCTCGATGCCGAGTCCATCCAATAAATCATTAAGTGTGTAGCAGTTGACGGTCTATTTTTTAACCGGGTATCTCGCAGTATGGAATACAGACGTGCTGCCTGTATTCGTAGCGGGCGCAAGATGAATTGTAAGGTCGCCGGTGGTGTCGCTGGCCGCGGCCTGCACGATCGTACAATTCGCGTATTGGTTGAGCGTGAGATTTTTCAGAATTACCGGACCAAGCCGGCCCTGCGGTTCGACTGCGACAACACGCCCGGCAGGGCCCGCTAATTTCGAAGCAATGACTGTAAAGAATCCTTCGTTGGCTCCCAAATCCAGGAACGTCGAGCCGGAGACCAGGTATTTCTGGATCAGCATGACCAGGTCCGGTTCGTATTGTCCTGCCGCCAGACTCGAGCCGAAATTCGATGTCGGGTCAACGTAAAACCTGCCTGCATATACCTGGATGACTTTTCGCTTATTCAATCCGAATAAATTGAGGAGCAATACCTGTAGCGGCGCCGGTCGAATTTTCTGAATGATGCTGACAAATGCCAACGATGCGCCTCCCCTGGCTTGCTAACGTGGTCGCTCCACGAGTATTAGCGCAGATCGATCAATTTGCCTTTGCTTCCGGAGGGACGGTTGTTGCGGTGGCGTGGCTCTTATTGCTCAAGTGCGCGTGCGCGGGTTTTGCGAGATACCACGGAATGTTGATGACCAGGACGCGCTGGCTGCCTTTCACCAGCAGCAGCAGCTTGAGCACCTGCGCGCGCTGATTGTGCAGCAGATTCTGCCACCAGCGGCTGACGACCAGCTCCGGCACCATGACGGCGATCTGGCGATGCGGATTTTCTGCTTCGATCCTGAGGATGTACTCCACAAGCGGCGTGACGATGTAGCGAAAGGGTGAGCGGAGGATGATGAGCTTCGGGATGGCGAGTCCTGCGGCCTTGAGCGGTTCGACGACCATATGCTGCCAGATCGGAGTCATCTCGTCGTCCTTGTCCTCGATGTCCTGATCGTCGCCGGTGTGGACGTGGAGTGCGCGGATGTCGTCGGAGAGCATGAGGGCGAAGCGCAATCCTTTTTCGGAGATGCGGCTCCAGCGATCCATGGGGATGAGAACGATGGGCGGCTTGATGTCCTCGAGATTGATGGGCGTTGGGTTGTCGACTTCGGCGGTGACGCGGTTGTAGTGGCGCTTGACGCGAAGCATGAGGAAGATGAGCAGCGGCACCATGACGGCGGTGATCCATGCGCCTTCCGCGAACTTTGCGACGAGGACGACCAACACGGTGACACCGGTGGCGAAGGCGCCGATGCCGTTGACGAGCATGTGGCGGACGTGGCCTTTGCCACGCGTGCGCCTCCAATGCACAACCATGCCAGCCTGCGAGAGCGTGAAGGCGAGGAATGCGCCGATGGCGTAAAGCGGGATCAGCCTGACCGTGACGCCACGAAAGACGACGAGCAGGATGGCGGTGAAAGTGGCCAATGCGTAGATGCCGTGCGAGTAGAGCAGGCGGCGGCCGCGAATGATGAAGACGCCGGGCAGATATTTGTTGTTTGCGATGGCGCGAGTGAGGCGCGGGAAGTCCGCGAAGGCGGTGTTGGCGGAGAGGGAGAGCGCGGCCAGGATGCCGGCGATGGTGACGTAGTAGAAGATACCGCGGCCCATGACGGCAGCCGTGAGCTCGGAGATGACGCTCTGATAGTGAGGGGAGTCGGCATCCACCGCGCCGATGCCGTAAATGCGGCAGAGAACTGCAATGCCGGCGAGCAGAATGCTGAGCAGCGTGATGATGACGGTGAGGGTCTTTTTCGCGTTTGCGCAGCGGGGATCGCGGAAGGCTGTCACGCCGTTGGAGACGGCTTCAACGCCGGTGAGAGCGGCACAGCCGCTGGCGAAAACCTTGAGGATGAGCCAGAGAGAAACAGCCTCTGTAGCCGCAGGCAGTACGGGCGGAGCGACAACAGGATGCGGATGGCCGCCCGTGACCAGCGCTTTGAAGAGCCCGACACAAATGACAACGAGAAGCGTGCCGACGAAGAGATATGTGGGCACGAGAAACGCGATGCCGGTTTCGCGCACGCCGCGCAGGTTGACAATGGTGAGCAGCGCGAGGATGAAGAGACAGATGCCTACGGTGTGGCGCTGCAATTGCGCGGGATCGACGGAGATGAGCGCGCCGACGCCAGCGGAGATGCCGACCGCGGCAGTGAGCACATAGTCGATCATGAGGGCCGCGGCAGCCAGCAGGCTGGGCAGCGTGCCCAGATTCTCCGAGGCGACGGTGTAAGAGCCGCCGCCGTTGGGATAAGCGTCGATCGTCTGCCGATACGAGAAGAAGACGATGATGAGCAGGATGATGATAGCGGCCGAGACGGGGATGATGTAATGCACGCCGCCGATGCCCAGCGGGATGAGGAGCGCGAGGGCAGCTTCCGGGCCGTAAGCGGCGGAGGTGAGCGCGTCGAGGCCGAAGATGGGAACGCCAGGCGCGGCGCCGATGTGCTCTGCCCGCTGTTCGGAGTTTGCGAGCGGGCGGCCGAAGAGTAGGTCGAAAAGTGACATGGAGAAGACCGGCTCTCTGTCCGAGAAGAGAGCGCCAATGCAACACTCTAAAGCAAGCGCCGCGATCGTGTGCGTTGTGTTTGCGTTATGGCTGATCGAGCAGCTTGGAGGCCAGCTCGTTCCGCGAGATGTGAACGTCTATGCTCTACTTCGGGGCGGCCTTGATGAGTTCTGCCCTCCTGACTGTCGAAGTCGATGACCTAGAATCGAATCGTGCCAGCAGAATGCTTGCCAGCATGCATGTAAGGATTCCTATTAAGGCGTCAGTAGCCAGAGTTCCTGTGATTCCCGCGACAGAATAAGCATGGCCGTCGGCGGCCATCACATAGGTGATGGGGACATTGGTGGCGGCGGTGAGAACGGAAAAGGTCGTCGAGGCCAGCGGATTATTGGGACCGATGACTTCAAACACGATTCCGATCTGGATTGCGTACGCAGCCGCCTGAAACAAGAACTCACCGAACACGGCCGTCCCAAATGTCCATGGGTCATGCGGCAAGACAATCAGACTCAATGTAAAAAGACTGCCCATTATCCCATTTGCCAGATAGAAGAAGCGCAATGGCAGGTGTTGGGCAAAAATGGGAAAGAGGAAACACCCGATAATGCCGGGGAAGAATGCGCCCACACCTCCGGCAAGGCTCACTGCCCGGGCAGATGCATGGAAATCATCGCCGAGCGCTCCCAGCAGATTCGTCAGCGCGAAGGAACTGCATGGGGAGAGGAACAGAAGCAGGACCACAACTACTTCTCGCCGCCGCAACAGAATCCATACCTCGCGACTGAATTGGGTGAAGCTCTCTGCCGCCAGGCGACCGTCCGGCCCTGGTGCGGGCATGAAAATGAAAATCACGGTGGGGAGAAATACTATTGATCCGAGCATTGGCGCAGCAGCAAGGCCGGCAAGTTGCGAATTAGTTCTCCACCCAGCAAAGACGACACGCCAGTTCCGCTGATGACTGCGATATTCATCCATTTGCTGAGTGCGTTCTTGTCTTTGTGTTCGGCAATGTTCGACAACCACCCGCCCAGGGCCGCACTTGAAAGATTGGCTGTCGCCGTAGACAGCACCATCAACATTTCGAGCATGATCAGATGACGCAGGCTTAGAATCGCGGCGACGTCCGAAATACCCGCGATTGCGGCAAGAGCAGTGGCGTACCAGCGCCGGCTGAATCGCACGTCCAGCATTGGGCTGAACACAACGACCCAGAAGCTGGACAACGCTGCCATGGCGGTGATGGCGGCGATCTTTACTTCAGGCACGTGCTCTGCCGCCATCGACTGGGGCAAGACGAAGAACACGATGCCGGAATTGAATCCCAGGGTGGCGTTGGACAAACCCATCAGCCACACTGGCGGTAGACGACGGCTGGCGCGCACGTGACCTCCATGGGGGAGGTCTGAAAATCCTATCGATTCAATCTGCTGTTTGGCCACTAGATTCAATGAAGAAAGGCCATCGGGCAGGGCCTTGTCCATCACAGATGCAACCAGGGCAGCGGGAGACATAGGCCACGAACCTAGCGGCGGCCGTTGTGCAGATTAAAGTTTCGTCACGGCTGATCGAGGAGCTTGGAGGCCAGTTCGTTCTGCTGGATGCAGCGCATCACGGCGATTAGGCGCTGGTAGATGAAGACGAGTTCGCTGTCCGGCAGCGGACCACGGTTATGTGAGCGGACGTTCTCGAAGATGATCTCTTCGCGATTGGGCTCGTAGACCGGCATGTCGGTCGCTTCCTTGAGCTTGCCTATTTCGCGAGCCGCTTGCGCGCGCTGGTTCAACAGCTCGACGATCTGGAGATCGAGGGCATCGATTTTCTTTCGCCAGTCACTGATGTCCATGCATGGGCCTCGCTGATGCAGACGATCGTTACAGGTCAACAAGGCAAACAACAGATCCCTCCACTTCGCCGGTCTCTCTCGCGCGAGACGGCTCCGGTCGGGATGATCAGCATTGTTAACGCGGGGCTGCGACGACCGGTCGCAGTCCTTCTATAAATTGTGCCACTGCTGCCGGCGCTTCCTTTGGGGAAGACTTTTCGATGAGGCCGACGATGGCGCTGCCGATCACCGCGGCGTCTGCGAATTCACCCACGGCGGCGACGTGGCCGGCGTTCGAAATACCGAAGCCGAGCGCGATGGGCAGCTTCGTATAGCGGCGAAGACGCTCGACCAGGTTGCGTGCGTCATCGGCGAGCGACTGCCGCGTGCCGGTGATGCCGGTGCGGGAGATGGCGTAGACAAATCCCTGGCTCACAGCGGCGATGCGGCGAAGGCGATCGTCGGTGCTGGTGGGCGCGGCGAGGAAGATCGGCGCGAGGCCGGCGGCGTGCAGCGCGTCCAGATAGCGGCCTTCCGCTTCCTCGACGATGAGATCGGTGGCGAGCACGCCATCCACGCCGGCTGCCTTTGCATCTGAAGTGAACCTATCGAGTCCGTAACGGAGGATGGGGTTGAGATAGGAAAAGATGACGAGGCTTGTCTGCGGGCGGGCGGCGCGAAGATCGCGGGCGAGCGCGAGGACATCGGCGAGCGTGGTGCCGTTAGCGACAGCGCGATGACTGGCGCGCTCGATGACGGGGCCGTCGGCGAGCGGATCGCTGAAAGGAACGCCGAGCTCAAGGACATCGGCTCCGGCGTCGATGGCGGCGAGAGCGATGGCGCGTGTGGTAGCGAGATCGGGATCGCCAACTGTAAGGTAGACGACGAGGCCGGGACGCCGCGAGAAATGAATGGACATGAAAGCCCATTTTACGTCCGACGAGAGCACGGCGGCACTTGCCACGAGAGAGTGCAGTGAAGCGTAGCCGGTGGGCTCGCGCGGCGGGGTATGTATTGCTCGCGGCCATGCTGTGGGCGGGCCCCAAGGACGTTGGCGCGTATTCCGTGCTCACGCACCAGGCAATCATCGACATGAGCTGGAACGGCGTGATCCGGCCGCTGCTATTGAGCCGTTTTCCGCATGCGACCGATGCAGAGCTGCAGTCGGCGCACTCGTATGCGTACGGCGGTTGCGCCATCCAGGATGCAGGCTATTACCCCTTCAGCCAGGAGTTCTTCAGCGACCTGACGCATTACGTGCGGACGGGAGATTTTGTCGAGAGCCTGCTGCGCAACGCGCGCAACGTGGATGAGTACGCCTTCGCGCTGGGCGCTCTATCGCACTACGTGGGCGATTCGATTGGGCATGCGGATGCGATCAATCCGGCGACGGCGATCGAGTATCCG
>DASVAI010000142.1:0-2883 GCA_036376445.1 Acidobacteriaceae bacterium | reverse complement strand
GGCGGCCTGCAGGCCAAGCTGCCCGGGCGCATCGGCGACTCACCCGTGATCGGCGCAGGCACCTATGCATCAAACCGTTCCTGCGCTGTCTCCGGCACCGGCACCGGCGAGTACTTCATCCGCCTCACCATCGCGCGCGAGATCTGCGCGCTGGTCGAAGACAAGCACATGAAGCTGCAGGAAGCCGCCGACGAGGTCATTCACAAACAGCTTCAGGACCTGAATGGCGACGGCGGCGTGATCGCGATCGCGCCCGACGGCGAAATGGCCTGGAGCTTCAACACACCAGGCATGTACCGCGCACGCATGAGCCAGGGCAGCCAGCCGACGATCGCCATCTACAACGACGAACCGTAGAAGAATGGTGAATCGCCAGATCACCGCACCATCACCACTCGCTGCGTCAACTCGACCGGAGCGAAGCGCAATGGCGAGATCTGCTCTTGTATCATCCGCCGTCCTTAGGGACGCCGGTACACCACGCCATCCTTAATCACCAGCCGCACATCCCTCGTCGCCTCAATGTTCTGCGTCGGGTCGCCCGCGACCGCGATCGCGTCTGCCAGCATGCCCGGATGCAGGCCGCCGAGTTCTTTGCTCATGCCGATCACGTTTGCGTCTGTCGCGGTAGCCGCGGTCAGGGCCTCAACCGGCGTCATACCGTCGCGCACCATCCATACCAGCTCGCGCCAGTTTTCGCCGTGCTTGAAAACGCCGACATCGCTGCCGTCTCCAATCATCACGCCGGCCTTGCGCGCCAGCTCAAAGGCATGCGCTGCCTGCTGCATCTCTTCGGTTGGCTGGCTCTGTCCCGGGACGTAATGCTCGAAGTAAATGCCGTACGCTTCGCTCGCAGTCAATGTCGGCATGAACGCAATGTGCTTCTCAGCCATCAACCGGAAGGTCGCCTCCGTGCCGGCAAAGCCGTGCTCGATCGTGTCGACACCCGCGAGCGCTGCGCGCCGCATGCCTTCATCCGACTGCGCATGCACTGCAACCGGACGCCCGCTGTCGTGCGCTGCCGCCACCATCGCGTTCATCTCTTCCTGCGAGAAGGTCGGCCGCGTCTCGCCATCCGGGCCGGTGCGGTAATCGCCATAAATCTTTATCCAGTCCGCGCCCCGTGCTGCCTGCTCACGCACCGCGGCCACGCATTCCGCCGCGCCGGTGCACTCCTGCGCCCCCTGCGGCAGCGAAATGTCCGGACGGTAGTTACGTACTGCCGGCCCGTATGCGCCGGTCGCCACAATGGCGCGCGTCACCACCCACAGTCGCGGCCCGGGAATCACGCCCTCGTGGATCGCCCGCTTGATCGCAACGTCGCCGAAACCCGCACCCTCTGTCCCCAGGTCGCGCAGCGTCGTAAAGCCCGCCATCAGCGTGTCGTCCGCGTGCTTCGTCGCCAGCACTGCGCGATACATCGGCGGTTCCGTCAGCACCTGCAGGTCCCAAAGCTTCTCGTTGTAAGGGTGCAGAAAGATATGCGAGTGCAGGTCCATCAGCCCCGGAAGCACGGTCATGCCGGGCAGCGCGATGTGCTCCGCATCCGGCGGCGCCGCCACGCTCGCCTTCGGCCCCACGGCCTTGATCTGTTTGCCTTCGATCAGCACCACCCAGCCACTATGAACCGGCTCGCCCGCCGTCCACACCAGCGCTGGTTCGAGAAGCAAACTATGAGTTGCGGCAGGTTGCGCAGCAGAGATCCAGACTGCAGTGGCACACACTACCAAGAAAAGGAAGAGTTTCATGCACGCGAGTGTACTAGCAGGCGCGAATTACATGAACATCGCATGGATACCGCGCTACTGCTGCCTGTATTTCACCCCGTGCCCATTCGTGAACTCGAGGCTCAGTCTGTGCGCTAACTCAAGCTTGCCGCGCTCTGTCACACGAACGCCGCGGGGTATTCGCGTTCGCGCAATCCAGTTCGATACAACCATGCGCTCGAGGATGGCCGCTCCCAGAGTTCCTGCAATGTGGTGGCGCCGCTCCGTAAAGTCGACGCAGGGAATCGCAAAGGAACGCCTTTCGCGCGCGAGTTCCTGGCAGTCGATGCCGAACTCCAGCAGCCAGTCGTGGCCGTGCTCCGTTACCTCATAGCAGCCGTTATCCAAGCGGATCACGTCCAGTCCACGCAACGCTGCCGTAACTTCCACACCCAGCCTGCCGGCAAGATGGTCATAACAGGTACGCGCGAACGAGAAAGGATTCACGGGCGAGCGTGCAAGCTCCAGGACCATGGCGCGTGGTGACGCGACGATCTGCAAGACTTCGATCGCATGTGCCACGGCTGCTGTAGGAATACGGTAGTACTTGTGACGACCTTTCTTTGTGGCCATGAGAATACCTGCATTGACCAGCTTGGCCAAGTGAGTACTTGCAGAAGATGGTGAAACATTCGCGAGCATCTGCAAGTCTCCCGCTGCGCGCGAACTGCCGTCCATCAGTCCCAAAACCATAGCCGTGCGCGCTGGATCACTGAGAACTGTGCCAACTCTTGCCAAGTCTGACGCTTCATCCATAGTTCGAACCTAGATGAACTATTCACGTTTCTGCAACTGCTAAGGTCTCAATGAACGTGAAAACAAAACAGGAGACTGAGAATGAAGCAAACCAGAATATTCGCAACACTGGGAGTTACCGCTTCCTTGCTCCTCTATGCAGGCGTCGCTTTCTCGGCCACCCCTGTTGCAACTACGTCTGCAGCTACGGACGTGGAAGGTCTGGTCCGCGACGTGGCTTGCCCGATCCAGAACCATGAGTCGACGGCTACTAACTTCAGCCTTGACTGCGCTCTTGCATGCGCTAGAAGCGGCTCGCCGCTCATCATCCTTACCAAGGCAGGGGATATTTACTTCCCGATTTCCGACAAGATGCCCGACC
>DASVAI010000151.1:0-11496 GCA_036376445.1 Acidobacteriaceae bacterium | reverse complement strand
CGCAATCGCTCACTCATAAACTCGCAAGATACCAACTTCAGCCCACGAGTGGGCTTCGCCTACAGTCCCACAGACCGGTTCGTGGTGCGCGCCGGCTTCGGCATCTTCTTTGGCGGCCTGGAGAGCATCGGCGGCGCACCGAATCCGGGCTTCAACTATCCCTTCTCCTTTTCCTCCGGCTTCACCGCGCCGGCCTGCGACGCCACCACGAATACGTGTCCTACCGATGGCCTGACTTTGGCGACGGGCTTTCAGGATGCGATCAATCAGGGGTTGCAAAACTTCCTCAGTACACCAGGCCTGGTCGGATCGCAGACCCAGTTCCGCTCCTCCTACAGCGAGCAATACAATCTTTCGACGCAATATGCTTTTTCGCCTACGCTCAGCCTCACTACCGGCTTTGTGGGGAATGTCTCGCGCCGCCTGACCGCCTTTCCGGATCAGAATGCGCCGATTGGACTCGTGGGTCCACAGGACAATTCCCAGAACATCCGGCCATTCCCGGGTTTCGGCGGCTCACAATTCGTCGCCTATGAAGGCGTGGGCAGCTACAACTCCGGTCAGGTGACGCTGGAGAAACGAAATGCGAACGGACTCTACTTCCTCGCCACCTACACTTACAGCCACGCGCTGGATGACACCGCTACGCCACTCAACGGAGGCGCAAATACCTACCGCAGCGCACTGGTCGTGCCCATCGGCTATGAATACACCAACTCCGACTGGGATGTGCGGCACCGTGTCACGCTCAACGCAAGCTATCAACTGCCGTTCGGCAAAGGACGCCAATATCTGAACCGGGGCGGCTTTCTCAATGAGGTAGCAGGAGGATGGGCCGCAGATCTGGTGTTCGTGGCGCAGACCGGCAATCCATTTACTGTGAGCCCGAACAATAGCAGGGCGAATGGAGCGAATGCGGCACGGGCAATTCTGCTACACGATCCGTACGCCACCGGCGGCTCAGCCGATCCCTCGAATGCAGGAACGCAGTGCGCCACCAAAACCAAGAACATCAACAACTGGTTCAATCCCTGTGCCTTCGGAAACCCGCGGCCCAGCAGCGACATCCCCAATACGCAGACCGACTCCGATCCGGTCGGTCACCCACTCGACACGCTGAGCGCGGTGCTTCCCTACCTGGGCACAGCGCGCAACCAGATCTACGGACCCGGCTATAACCGGATCAACATGAGCGTGTTTAAGAACTTCACCACCTTCGAGAGCCAGTACCTGCAGGTGCGCGCGGACATCTTCAACCTGTTCAACACGCCGGCCTTCGGCCAACCGGGCAACGGCGGCGCAAACGACAACTCCACCGGCGCGCCGATCACCAGTACGCGCTCGCTGGGGGCATTTACTCCCAACCCGCGCTTTTTCCAACTCGCGGCTAAGTACTACTTCTAAATGTCGTGATACGATTTGCACTTTTTCCCTGGCCCCACCTACTGCGATCAGGTGGGGCACCTTTTATTCAGGCTTTCCACACCAAGCAAACACTTCCGGCACGGGAATACAGAATGCACGCTCGCGTCTCACTCGCATTTCTCTTCTGCTGTCTGGCCACCGGCGCTCTTGCACAGTCTGTCTCGGTCACGATTGATCCAGCGAGCCCGGGCCGCACCTTTGACGGCCTCGGCGCCGTGAGCGCCGGCGCATCCTCGCGCCTGCTCTATGATTACCCGGAGCCTTATCGTTCCCAAGTGCTCGACTTTCTCTTCCGGCCGCATTACGGCGCATCCCTGCAGCACCTGAAGGTGGAGATCGGCGGTGACGTCAACTCCACAGATGGCTCCGAGCCGAGTCATATGCGCACGCCGGAGGATAAAAACTTCACCCGCGGTTACGAGTGGTGGCTCATGCAGGAGGCGCACCGTCGCAACCCAAAGATCCTGCTCGATACGCTCGCCTGGGGTGCGCCCGGCTGGATCGGTAGTGGAGGAACGGGAAAACCATCGCTCTACACCCCGGCGATGGCCCACTACGTCGCGGTTTTCCTCAATGGTGGTCAATCGCAACATCAGCTGAATATCCCCTACACCGGCATCTGGAACGAGACTCCCTTTGATGCGCAGTACGTAAAGACGCTGCGCGGCACGCTGGATAAGGAGCGTCCCGGCACCAAGATCGTCTGCTGTGACGAATACCCCCACGAAGGTCTGGGGCAGTGGAACATTCTGGACGCAATGCGCAAAGATACGGCGCTCGACAAGGCGGTTGACGTCATCAGCGTCCACTATCCGCGCCAGAAAGGAAAGCTCACCACGCCGGCCGATGCAACTAGCTTCGGCAAGCCGATCTGGTCGAGTGAGGATCAGCCAGAATCGAGCGCATCCAATATTCTTTCGCGTGATTGGGCCATTGGAGGTCGCAGCCTTGCGCACCTCTATAACGAAAATTACCTCCTCGGCCACTTCACCAAGACTGAAATCTGGAGCCCCGTCACCTCGTATTACGACATCCTCGCGGCGCCGAACTCCGGCCTGATGTACGCGAACACGCCCTGGTCCGGCCACTACAACGTGCAGGGTGCCATCTGGGCTACGGCGCACACCACACAATTCGCTGAGCCTGGCTGGCGCTATCTGGACAACGCCTCCGGCCAGCTCTCCTCCGGCAGCTATGTCACGCTCGCCGCTCCTGACAGCCATGACTGGAGCATGGTGATTGAAACCATCAACAGCAATCAGCCCACCACCATTCAGGCAGCCATTAAAGGGTCGCTCGGCAGGGGCATGCTGCACGTCTGGGAAACCAACGGAAAGCGCACCTTCGAGCACGTCGGCGATATCACTCCGCGCGACGGCAACTTCACCTACACCTTCGACCCGGACTCGCTCTATACCATCACCACCACTACCGGCCAGCACAAGGGCACAGCCGTGCCGCCGGCGGACAAGCCGTTTCCTTTTCCCTACCACGAGTCCTTCGAGAAAACGCCGCTGATGCGCTCGCCCGCATTTCTCGCCGACCAGGACGGAGCGTTCGAGGTTCATCACTGCAGTGGCAGACAGGGACAGTGCCTGGAGCAGGTCATCACCGAGAAGCCTATCCCCTGGGGACCGCTTCCTGACCCGTGGACTCTCACCGGCGATATTCATTGGACCGATTACCGGGAGAGCGCGGACTTCCGCGTGCCGACCGGCGGCATCGCAACCCTTATTGGCCGCATCGATTCTGCCGACGTCTTCCAGGACCAGAAGGCGCGCTACCCAAGTGGCTATGTCCTGCGCGTGGAAGCAGACGGCCGTTGGACGTTGCTTGCTACGGCTTACAAGAAGCAGGATAAGGAATTGGCGACCGGTCAGACGACGCTTGACTCTTCACGTTGGCACAGTATGGAACTGAGCTTCCAGGGCAGCAACATCAGTGCCGCCGTCGATAGAAAGACGGTCGCCAATCTTCAGGACCGGGCCCACACTCACGGTATGGTCGGCATCGGTTCGGGCTGGGACCATACTTCTTTCGATAATTTCGCGGTGGAGCAGGCGAAGTAGGCGCTATCTCGGTTGGTGCACGCATGGGAGACCTGTTCTGGCGCACTACAATCTCAGCAGCACACCATCGCTGGCGAGATTCATAAGCTCATGCCTTGTTTGGCGTCTTTTCTGAAATGCTGCCGGCAGCTGCTTGTTGCCTCAATGCTCGGTGCTGCCGCATCGTCTGCCGCTGCCGCTTTCGCGCAGATGTCCACGGCAGACGTTGCAAAGCTCCAGGATGCTCTCGCAGCTTACGATCAGGGTCACTCACAAGAAGCGCGACCGCTTCTGGAAGAGCTCGTCCGCCGGCACCCAGCGAACTTCGATATCAACGAGACTCTAGGATTGATCTATGCCGAAGCGGGCAATCTTGATCAGGCGTTGCCGCTGCTCACGCATGCTGCACGGACCCAGCCGCGCTCGGCTATCGCGCGCAGCAATCTGGGCGCCGCATACTTGAAACTCAACCAGCCGCAGAAGGCCCTGCCCGAACTCGAGGCCGCAGCACAGCTTCAGCCGCGCGACCAGCAGACGCAGACGACACTGGCACACGCATACATGGAGGCGCGCGAACCGGCTCGCGCTGCGCGAGCCTATGCGGCGGCCGCTGCGCTGGGCCCTCTGGATGCGGACACGACGCACGACCGAGTGCTCGCGCTTCTCGAGAGCAACGACG
The DNA here is from genome assembly GCA_036376445.1 of Acidobacteriaceae bacterium. Lineage (GTDB taxonomy): Bacteria > Acidobacteriota > Terriglobia > Terriglobales > Acidobacteriaceae > KBS-83. Next base: position 7,344 of record DASVAI010000151.1, on the reverse strand, counting down.
CGGCGGGGGCCAAGCGTGTCCTCGAGGCAGTCCCGGAAGCCAGCCGTAGCGATGCAACGCAAGAGCTCTACGGCGAAACCGAGGAACGACTCGGGAACTACCGCCAGGCGGAACAGCACTTCTCGCAGGCAGCGCACCTCAACCCAAGCGAGGCGAACATCTACGCGTGGGCGGTGGAACTGCTGCGGCACTTTTCCTGGCAGCCCGCGGTGAAGGTGGCCGATTACGGTATCCAGCATTATCCCGCGAGCACACGGCTGAAGGCGGCGCGCGGCATTGCCTTCTATGCCGACAATCATTATCGAGAAGCGGCTGAAGTTTTCTCAGAGCTGCTGGTTGCCGACCCGGGCAACGCAACGTGGGCCAGCCTGCTCGGCCGCAACTGCGCGCTCATAGCGGATGTCACGTTGCAAGCCTGCGACAACCTGCAGAGCTTTGCTGAACAGCATCCACGAAATGCCGAAGCCGCCACGTATGCCGCGACCGCGCTGCTCCATCAGCCTGCCGACAAGCGCGACAACCCGAAGGCACGCGCGTTGCTCGAGAGGGCCGTCAAAGCCGATCCCAAGCTAGCCGACGGCTGGTACCAGCTTGGCGTGCTGGAGGAGGAGGAATCGCACTGGCAGGAGAGCACCGCCCCACTGACAAAAGCGATTGCGCTCAAGCCCACCCTGGCCGAAGCACATTATCGCCTGGCGCGCGCATACTCCCACCTTGGACGGCATGAGGACGCGGCCAGAGAAATAGCCGTGCAGCAGCGCTACGCGAAAGAGCAGAAGGAAAGCGTGGATGCGCGTCTGAAAGAAGTCACCACCTTCCTTACCACGACGCGCTAGATCATTACGCCGGCCTTCATGAGCCCTCGGAGGCTACATCGAACGGCGGATCCTCAAAAGCTCAATAGATGTCGCGCTGGTAGCGGCGTTGCTCCCTGAGCACCTGCACATACTCTTCAGCGGCTTCCTGAGACCTGCAGCCCTGCATTTCTATGATGCTGCGAAGCGTACGATCCACATCTTTTGCCATCCGTGCAGCATCACCGCACACATATAAAAAGGCGCCCTCTTCGAGCCAGCTCCAGAGCTGCGGAGCATTCTTTCTCATCAGGTCCTGAACGTATATCTTGTGTTCCTGATCGCGTGAGAACGCTGTATCAAGGATCAGATGGCCGGCGGACCGCATGCTCTCCAGCTCATCGCGATATAGGAAATCTGTCGAGGCGCTACGCTCGCCGAAGAAGAGCCAGTTCCGTCCGGTTGCGCCGGTAGTGCGCCGCTCATGCAGAAAAGCGCGAAACGGCGCAATGCCCGTTCCTGGACCAACCATGATCACGGGGGCGGCTGGATCCTGCGGCAGGCGGAAGTTCTTGTTCGGCTGAATGTAAATCGGCAGCCTGTCACCAGGCTGAATGCGGTCCGCGAGTAGAGTGGAACATACTCCACCGCGGTCCCGATCATACGCACGGTAGCGCACCACTGAAACCGTCGTATGAATCCGGCCAGCGTGCGCCGCCGGGCTGGAGGAGATGGAATAGAGCCGAGGCACAAGCCTGGGCAGCAGTTTCAGCAGTTCCTGAGGCTCCCGCAGCGCGCCGGGATATTCCTTGAGTAGATCCGCTACATCACGTCCGTGGAGATACTGCTCGAGTTCCGCCTGCTGGTCAGGTACGAGCAGCGCCTTGAGCAGCGTGCTTTGAGTAAGCGCAGCAAATTCAGAAACCATCTTGCGCGTGACGCGGGTAATGGCGAAGTGCCGGAGAAGCGCTTCGCGCAATGTCACCGTGCCTACCTTCGGCACCTCGAGGACTTCACTGCCGCTGAAGAGCGACAAGCTCAGAATCGTGTCGACAAGCGCGGGGCAGTTCTGTGGAATGATCCCGCAGGCATCCCCTGCCTCATAGCGCAGAGCCGCATCTTCGATTGCAAAATCAAGGTGGATGGTTAATTTGCCCGAAGACGGATGCGTGAGTTTCCGTTTCTCCAGCAACGGAGAGAGATACGGTTGTTCTCGGGAATGCGTTCGCACGGCGGGAAGGGGCGGAGTTTGCGGAGATGGGAGCGTTTGTTGATCTATCGGCGCTGCCGCGGCTGAGCTTTCGGCAATGCCTGACCGTGATGCAAGCTCACGAAGCTTTATGCCAACCGCATCCTTCCAGCCGGCATAAGGAGCGTCCACATCCACATCACTGTCGATCCGGGGCAGGACGCAGGTGGCGCCCAGCCCAGTCAATTTCGCATCCAGATCCTTGCCGAACTGGCAAAAGTGCTCATAGTGCGAATCGCCGAGCGCCAATATGGCATAGGAGAGGTCACCGAGCAGCGGGAAACGCTGCACGCATAACTGCTGGAAGAAGGGCTGCACGCAATCGGGCGCCTCGCCTTCCCCATAGGTGGAGACAATGAAGAGCGCGTATCTTTCCGCTGCGAGCGTGGCCGGCACATAGCCTTCCAGTGAATTCAGCGAAACCAGATAGCCTGCCGATTTCAGCTCTTTTGACAGCTTGCGCGCAAGACCTTCCGCCGTTCCGGTCTGCGAGCCATAAAGAATCGCGATGGACAATGCCGGTGCAGCATCCGCGACGGAGTCCGCCGGAGCATAGGAGTAAAGACCCGCGAGATAGCCGTTGAGCCAGACACGCTGCGCGTGGCTGAAAGGCGCCTCCTCCGGAATGGCGGGGACTAAAAATTCAGGCATACGCTTGCTCCTCAACTGTCAGCAACTCTTTCATTCGTTCGATGGAATGCCTTCTGGTGAATTCGAGAAATGATTCCTCACCGATCCGTCTTTGCAAGAAACATTGGAAGAGTCTTTCCAGCAGAGGAAATACATCAGCAAAGCGCACCGCAGACACAAGCTCACGGCCGAGCCCCTGATGCTGATCAGAGCCGCCGCCAATGAACACCTGGTAGCCCTCTTCTCCGCCGACCTTTGCACCCAGGAGTCCGATATCACCTATGTAGTGTTGTGCGCATGAATGAGGACAGCCGGTGACATGAAGGTTTACGGGCTGCGCGATCTTGAACCGCTCGTCGAGAAATCCGGCAAGCGCCATCGCGTGAGCCTTTGTATTGGTGGCGGAATATCTACAGCCGGTATTGCCGGTGCAGGCAACCGCCCCCGCTGCAAAAGTCGCAGCAGAATCGCTCAATCCCACATCCGCGATTGCCTGCCGTGCTGCCTCGACCTTGCTGGCCGGAATATTCGGGAGAATCAGATTCTGCCATACCGTAAGCCGGATCTCTCCCGAACCATAGGTGTCCGCGATATCCGCCAGGGCGCGCATCTGTTCTGCGCTCATCCTGCCTACAGGTACGGCGACCCCCATATAAACGAAGCCAGGCTGCCGTTGCGTATGAAGGCCCAAATGACCCTGTTTGTCTATCAGGGGGCGCGGTTCGCATTCTGCAAGTGGAAAGCGCATGAGGGGAAACGCCAGACGCTTCTCCGTCTCTTCGAGGAACTTCTCGACACCCCAGCGATCGATCAGATACTTGAGACGTGCCTTCTTGCGGTCTGTGCGATCCCCGTGGTCAATGAATACCCGGATCATGGCGGCTGCAACTGCAACCGTCTGGCCAGGCGTCAGAAGGATGCCGCAATCGCTCGCGAACTGCCGGTGGCCTGTAATGCCGCAGAGTTTCACGCGGAAGTAGACGCCTTCTGGCGCGTCGTGTCCTTTCGCAACCTGTGTTGCGACAAAGGCAATGTCATTAGTATCCGCAACCACGCCGACCGCGCCGCCGCTGTCGAAGGCGACGTTAAACTTGCGCGGCAAGCCATAGAGATCGCGCGAATTGAGAATGTAGAGATTCAGCGCCTGTGCAAGCGGAGCGACGTCGAAGAGCTCTTGCGGATCGAGCCCACTTGTCGGCGTTGCCGTAACGTTGCGGATATTGTCCGCGCCTGAGCCGCGGGAGCTCATGCCGAGGTTCTGCACTTCCATCAGTACCCGAACAATGTCTCTGGGTTGAAACTCCCGAATCTGAATGTTGCCTCGGGTGGTGATGTGCGCTTCGCCTGCGCCCCAGTCCTTCGCCATCCTGGCAAGTCCACGCATCTGATATGCGCGGAGAACGCAGCCCGGCGTACGCAGCCGGAGCATGAAAGAGTCCTGCGCCGGAGCTACGTAGAAGAGTCCCTGAAACTTGAAGCGAAAAACATCGCCGCCGTCCGGAGCACGGTTCTCATCTGCGTGAGCGAGCAGCTTGTCCCACAGATCAAGCGGATTCCCCTCGTATTTCCAGCGCTCCTCCTTGCAGAGTTCATCGAGCGGCGTTCCGAACCACGTCTCCTCCTGTGCAGCAACGGGTGGAATCGATTTGCCGCCGTCCGATCCAGGCGCCTCGGAAAGAAGATCCGGGGCCGGCTTGCGCACCAAAAACGTGTCTCCGCGCTTTGCCACTGCCAGCAGAAAGCCGGCGAGATATTCCTTCTGTTCCGGTGTGAAGGTCTCTTGCATCTCCTTCGGGATGATGCTCTCCGATACGGTCATCTCCGATATTCCTCCTGAACGGAAATGACGTCGGGTCGTGGACCGGTAGTCACTCCGTTTCCCTGCGAATCAGGTACAGACGAAGCAGCACCTGCTTGTTCGCGATGAGCATGATCTGAGTTGTGGTATCGTGCGCTCCCCGGCAGGGGTTATGAATCGATCGCGCCGAAACAGCACAAAGGATGCAGATCGATGGCACGGAGCGGAGTGCCAGGCAGCTGGAGTCGAAAGCAGGCGTTCAGAAATGAACCGTGGCTTCCGCGAATCTCCGCTGCTGTGACTCAAGAATACTGGGGGATGAGCACCGCGACAAGAGCTTGTTGAAGCAAGTTGTATTCAGATCTGCCGCAGGTTGTCTTTCCAATGTTTTGCAGCAGATGCTTGAATCCCGGATGGGCTTGTGCTATTTCTGTGCCAGCGGTTCTTCGCGGCACCCTGCGACGTGCCAACCTCGATCTGATTTGAATCGATCCTTGCTCAGCGCTTGAGCGACCCGGGACATAGTGACTAGATCTCGCGTGGACTCTTGTCTTCGCGCGCATGCATGTTTGTGCCCCCAAACTCATACCGTGATGACGAGGACTCCATGGATTACATCAGACCTTCGGAAGTTGCTGATTCATTTCTGGCCGCGGGCGCGGCAAAAGCGCAGCTATCCATTCATCAGCTGCTACTGCGCGGTCTGCTCTCCGGAGCCTTACTTGGCTTTGCCACCACGGTTGCCTTTACTGCCAACGCACAGGGGCTAGCCCCAATCATCGGAGCGATCCTCTTCCCTGCCGGCTTTGCGATGATTATCCTTCTGGGCCTGGAGCTGGTCACCGGCAGCTTCTCAATGATTCCCGCCGCCTTTCTTGCGGGCACCGTGACTATATCCCGCGCGCTCGCAAATCTTACCTGGGTCTTTATCGGCAATCTGATTGGCGCCTGTCTGTATGCATGGATGTATGCGGCGGTCCAGACACAGTTTCATCATGTCCCGGCTACTGGCGCCGCAGCGTTGATCGTGGCTGCTGCGCAGGCGAAGACGATCAGTTACGGCAAGCTTGGCGTGGCCGGTATGGGACTTTCATTTCTGAAGGGCGTGCTCTGCAACTGGATGGTCTGCATGGGCGTGGTCATGGGGCTTACCTCACGCTCGACCCTCGGCAAAATCGCCGCATGCTGGCTGCCCATCTTTACCTTTTTCGCTCTCGGGTATGAACACTCGGTCGTGAACATGTTTGTCATTCCGGCGGGCATGTGGATGGGCGCTCCGGTCACGTGGGGGACATGGTGGCTATGGAACCAGCTCCCCGTAACTGCCGGCAATCTGGTTGGCGGCTTGCTCTTTGTCGGCTTGCCGATGTTATGGATGGCAAGCACCAGGCGATCACAACTCGTTGTTGCCATTCCTTCCAGAGAACCTCTGCCGGAAGCTATCGAGGCCTGACTTCCGGATGTGCGCTTTTGCTTGACCGGCCGGGTAGTGACCTGACACTTAGACGGATGAACGCAATCGATTCCTTCGGGACTGGAATGGGAAGTTCGTCAATGGATGGATAAGGTTTCCGCCTCGGCCTTCTTCCGAGCCACCCGCAGCCTCCAGGGCAGGCACATTTCTCTCGCGCGTCGCTGAATTTCGGTAAATAATTAAAAATGGCATTTGGCAGCTTTAATGGATTGCGCGTCCTTTCGCTGGAGAATCGGCGGGCCACGGAAATCGCGAAGCTGATCCGGACTTACGGCGGGGAGCCGACAGTTGCCTGCGCCATGCGCGAGGTTCCGCTCGAATCCAATCATGAGGCGTTCGAATTCGCAGGACGCCTGCTTCGGGGAGATTTCGACCTGGTCATTTTTACGACCGGTATCGGTGTCCGTCGATTGATGGACATTATTGAGACTCGCTATGATCGCGCCCGGATTATCGACGCGCTGCGGCGAGCGAAGCTGGCGACGCGCGGCCCCAAAGCCAGCGCGGCAGTGCGAGAACTGGGGTTGCCGGTCGCGGTCACAGCTCCGGAGCCCTGCACCTGGCGCGAGACCATCGAGGCACTGGATAACGCCTTCGGTCCCTCACTGGAAGGACTGCGCGCCGCGGTGCAGGAGTATGGCGCCGTCAATGTCCAACTGCTGGATGCGCTCAGCGAGCACCACGTGCAGTGGATGCGAGTGCCGGTATATCAGTGGGCGCTTCCCGACGATCTTGAGCCCCTACAGAGTGCGATTCGGTCCGTTATTGCTGGCGAGATCGACATCATTGTCTTTCTCACGGCCGTTCAGGCGACCCACCTCTTCGTGGTTGCAGGACAGATGGAGTTGACCGCAGCACTGCGTGCGGCCATGCACCAGGCGGTCGTGCTTTCCATTGGGCCAAGCACCTCAGCAGAGTTGTCGCGGCATGGCATCGAAGCGGATTTTGTGCCCTCGCATCCAAAGATGGGCTTCCTGATGAACGAGGCATCGGAATGCGCGGCCAGACTTCTTGAAGAGAAGCGCGGACCTGTGTCGCGTACCACCACGCTTGAGCGATTCCAGACTGCGGCCGGAGCCAGCTCGTCTCGCCGTAGTCGCAACACGCATCTTGTTCCGCAGGCTTCCTCTGTGACGCGCAGTATTGTCCCACCCGTCGCCGATGGAGCAGCTCCGCCCGATACACGGCAACTGAACGCGATTCAGTTGATGCACGACATCGGACGCAGAATGGCCGCATCCGATCCGCTGCACGCGGTGCTGAATCAGATCGTCAGCTTTATACCGACGCTGCTCAGTTGCGATTCCTGCTTTGTCTATGTGCTCGATGGAAGCCAGCTTGTGCTTCGCGCTTCCAAGAATCCCCATCCCGACGTGATCGATCAGCTTGGGCTGAAAAT
>DASVAI010000103.1:0-11148 GCA_036376445.1 Acidobacteriaceae bacterium | reverse complement strand
AGAGCGGAAATCCAAAAGCGCCTGCAGGAGTTCGGCCGTGCCGAGTGTATTGATGCTCATGTAGCGGCTAATCTCGTACATGGACTGACCCACGCCGACCGTTGCCGCGAAGTGAAAAATCACGTCGACTTTTGCCAGAGCAGCCTTCAGCGTGTGCCGGTCACGGACATCGCCGCGAATCAGTTCCACGTCATGAGCGAGATAGTCCGGAACTCCTCCCGGGTGGACCTGCGGAGCCAGATCATCCAGGATGCGGACCTTGTGACCCGCCCTGAGCAGTCCATCGGCGAGATGAGAACCGACGAAGCCGGCGCCTCCGGTGATCAGGATCTGCTTGCTCATGCGATCAATGTTCTCCCTTCCTCTTGAAAGCGAGTGGACGTGGCGAGCGGGGACGCATAGCGGCTCACCGCCCAGGCTGCGAACTCTGCAAACTGCTGATTATCACGGGGTGGGCTTGTGTGGTGCTCCTCAAGTCCCAGGTGCGCCGGTGTGAAACAAAGTGTAAGGCTTACATCAAAAGGCTCGAGCGCAGACATCATGCGATCGAACCATGCCGTTGCATTCGGGCGATAAGCGTCTGCCCAACTAAGTCCGGTGCGCACATACCGCACGCCATGGCCACGCATCCAGGCGATGATGTCATCGAGGCGATGATCTTCGAAATGGAGCCATTGGCAGATACCGACCGAACCATCGGTGGGGAACAGATCGGCAGAAAGTTTGGGAGTGCCGTCGCTCTTCAAGAGGCCAAGGTGATAGTGGCGATAGTAGGACGACCCTTCCGCTTCGCGATGCCGAGTTTCCGCCGGCCATGCGGCGGGGAGATCGAAGAGGCTGTACCAGTGGATTCTGTCGGTCCGGTCGCGAATCAGATCGATGGTCCGCTGCAGACCGAAAGCCTGCACTTCTTCTGCGCCGAAGGACGATGCGCCGACCTCCAGCACCCATACCGGTTTGCCTGAGACCTGAGCGGCTTCGTCGATCCGTTCTGGCCACTCATCGATGGGCCAGTGGTTCCAGTCGAGTGGGAAGCCATGAACTCCAACCACATCCACATAGTTTGTGACCTGATAGCCGGCCATGAGCCGCAGAAAATTGCAATCGCAAGCAGAGACGCCGCCGAGCACGATGGGGAGATCCGGATTGACACTGCGAATCGCCTTCGCAGCGCTCTTTGCCATGTCGGCGAAGCGACTCCAGTCCTGGTCGAGGTGGAAATTCCAGTGCGACAGGTTATTGGGTTCGTTCCAAAGCACGACAGCTTCAACCACAAACATCTCCTGATAGAAGAGCTGACAGGAAGAAATGAAAACTGCCAACTTCAGGTCAGAAGGTACAAAGAAGAATTGGAGTTGCACCAGCTTTCACAGTTACGAGAATGCATCGGCACTTGGCGCAATATGGCGCAAAAGTTGCGCTTGCTTTTCTACCGAATAGCGTCACCCGCGGTTTGCACGAAAGGTCGCTGCTGAGGTGACGTATCTTTTTTGATAAGACGAAAAGGAGCCCGCGCTATCCAGGAGAATCGTTGAGCAACCTATGCGCCAAGCGCACGCAGAAGAAATCCGCCGAGTGCTGCACCGATCAGGGGTCCGAGGATCGGGATCGGTGCGTAGCCCCAGTCCGATCCGCCTTTGCCGGGAATGGGCAGGATGGCATGCGCGATGCGCGGGCCCAGATCGCGTGCGGGGTTGATGGCATAGCCGGTTGTTGCACCGAGCGAGAGACCGATGCTCCAAACGAGGCAGCTTACGAGGTAGGGGGTGACGCCGGCCGCGGCGCCGGTGGAGAGCACCAGCTTTGAGGTGATGCCGCCGGCGACGAGGATCAAAACGAAAGTGCCGATGATTTCGCTGATGAGGTTCCAGAACAGGTGGCGAATGGCGGGAATTGTGCAGAAGATCGCGCGCTTGCTGTCTCTATCATCGGTGACTGCCCAGTGGGGACCGTAGTGGATCCAGACGAGAGCCGCACCTGTGAAAGCGCCGGCAAGCTGAGCGAGCAGATACGGCAGCAGCCTGCTGAAACTGTGTTCCTTGATACCGAATGCCAGGGTAATGGCGGGATTGAGATGTGCATCCGGACTGCCAAAAAGGTTCGCGGTGAAGATGCCGCACATCACGGCGAAGCACCATCCGGTAGTGATGACAAGCCATCCCGCGTTCTCTGCCTTCGTTCGCCTGAGCAGAACTGCCGCCACCACACCATCGCCCAGCAGGATCATCATCAGGGTGCCCATAAATTCGCCGAGTATCGGGGTTCGTAGCATGCGCAGTGCTCTCCTTGGAGTTCTTTTACTTCTCGCGGTTATGGAGCAAGATATTTTGCGGCCAGTACAGATGCCGATTGGACCTGATCACGTTGCCAGGTATCGTCGCGACCCAGCTCACGAGCCAGCAACGCGGCAACAGGCTCGATCATGCGCTGGGCCGCCCGGGCATTCAGGAAGAGAGCGCGTGTGCGACGGGAGATGACATCATCGACGGTGCGTGCCATTTCTTCGCGCGCGGCCCACACTACCTCGGCCGCGATGTAGGGCAGAGAAGCATCGAGGGGAGCGGCAAGAGATGAATCCGCCGCAGCCAGCGCCTGGATGGCGGCTGCATCGCTGCCATACACGCCAAGAGAGCCGAGGCTGTCTATGTCTTCGCAATAACCGTGGATGTGCAGCGTGCGGGTGACGCACGGCTTCTCGTCAAGCAGACCGAGGGTGACCGCGTGATCGACGCAGTCCTCGGCCATGTGGCGATAGGTAGTCCATTTGCCGCCGGCAATCGTAAGCAGGCCGGAGTTGTCGACATGGATGGTGTGATCGCGCGAGAGAGCGGCGGTCCTGCCGGTATCCGAGCCGGCCGCCTTCACGAGCGGGCGAATCCCGACATAGATACTGAGAATATCTTCGCGGCGTGGCGGGCGGCTGAGATAGCGCTCCGCTGTTTCGAGGATGAAATCTATCTCGTGCTCCATGGGCAGGGGATCGTATGACGGGCGCTCGATCGGAGTGTCGGTGGTGCCGACGACGGTGTGGCCATGCCACGGGATGGCGAAGAGAACGCGGCCGTCGCTGGTGTGGGGCACCATGATGGCGGCGTCGCCCTGCAAGAACGATCGCTCGAAGACGAGGTGAATGCCCTGGCTGGGCTCAATCATGGGCTGTGCCGCGGGATCGGAGAGATGGCGCAGCTCGTCAGTGAAGATGCCGGTGGCGTTGATGACAACTTTGGCAGAGGCGTGGAGCTCGCGTCCGGATTCGGCATCCTTCGCGACGACGCCGTTTACGAAAGCGCTCTCATCCTTGGTGATCCGAATGACGCCGGCATAGTTCAGCAGTGTGGCGCCGTGATCGGCCGCGGTGCGCGCGAGATGAATGAGCAGCCGGGTGTCGTCGAACTGGCCGTCATAATAGATGACGCCTTGCTTCAGCCCGTCGGTTTGGATGTTCGGAAGGCGTTCCAGTGTTTCCTCGCGCGAGAGCATGCGCGAACGGCCGAAGCCATATTTGCCGGCGAGCAGATCGTAGATTTTAAGGCCGATGCCGTAGAACGGCGTCTCCCACCATGAATAGCTGGGCACGACAAACGCGAGATCATGGACGAGATGGGGGGCGTTCTGGCGCAGGAGACCGCGTTCTTTCAATGCCTCCATGACAAGCGTGACGTTGCCCTGCTCCAGATAACGAACGCCGCCATGGACAAGTTTGGTAGAGCGACTGGAGGTAGCCTTGCCGAAGTCTTCGCGCTCCAGCAGCAGTACGTCAAAGCCGCGGGTCGCGGCATCCACGGCAATGCCGACGCCAGTTGCGCCGCCGCCAATGATGACGATGTCCCACGGAGTGGTCCGCGCTTCGACGCGCGCCAGCATGGTTTCACGCTTCACGCGGGCGCTCCTTGCGTGGGGAGGGAGAGGGTTTGTTCCAACCGTGAGCACGCGTGACTGCATCCTGCCATCGCCGGCGCTGTTCGTGAATCTTCTCGCGCTGTGGACTGGGCGCGAAGCTCCGGCCTTCACCACGCAGCTTTTGTATCTGCTCCGGCGTGTCCCAGAATCCTGTCGCGAGGCCCGCGAGATACGCGGCGCCGAGTGCGGTTGACTCTACCTGTTCCGGCCGGCGGACGGGGATGCCGAGGATATCTGCCTGGCACTGCATCAGCAGATCGTTTGACGCGGCGCCGCCATCGACGCGAAGCTCGCGAAACGGAGTCTCGGTCTCCGCATCCATCGCCTGCAACACATCCGCTACCTGGCAGGCGATGCTTTCGAGCGCAGCGCGTGCGATGTGGCCGGGCTGCGTGCCGCGTTCCAGGCCGATGAGCAAACCGCGCGCGTGGGGGTCCCAATGCGGCGCGCCAAGGCCGACGAAGGCGGGTACGAAGACGACACCTCCGTTATCCGGGACGGATGCTGCAAGAGCTTCGACGTCCGCAGATTTGCGAATGATGCCGAGATTGTCGCGCAGCCATTGCACGACCGCGCCTCCAATAAAGATGGAACCCTCGAGCGCATATTCGAGCTTGCGATTGAGACTGCAGGCAACGGTTGTGATGAGGCGTTTTTTCGAGAGCACGAATGTTCCGCCAACGTGCTGCAGTAGAAAGCAGCCGGTCCCATAGGTGTTCTTCGCGTCGCCGGGTGAAAAGCAGAGCTGCCCGAAGAGCGCTGCCTGCTGATCGCCGGCGATACCGGCAATCGCGATAGAGCCGAGGCCGAGGGTGGTCGTCACTTCACCGACGCGATCATTGGACCAGACGACCTCCGGCATCATGCTCTCCGGAATTTTGAGCAGTTGGAGGAGGTCTTTGTCCCATCGGCCTTCGACAATGTTGTAGAGGAGCGTCCGTGAGGCATTTGTCTGGTCGGTGACGTGACGCTTTCCGCTGGTCAGGTTCCAGATGAGCCAGCTATCGACAGTGCCGAATGCGAGCTTGCCGGCTTCGGCCCGCTCGCGCGCACCCTGCACGTTCTCGAGAATCCACGCGACCTTGGTTCCGGAGAAATAGGAGTCCAGCAGGAGCCCGGTCTTCTCGCGAACCATGGTCTCGGCTCCGTCGTCGCGCAGTTGGCTGCAGAGCGGCGCGGTGCGCCGATCTTGCCACACAATCGCGTTGTATACCGGTTTGCCTGTTTCTCGGTCCCAGACAATGGTGGTTTCGCGCTGATTCGTAATGCCCAGGGCCACGACGTCGCGCGGGCGAATGCCGGCACGCGTCAGGACCTCGACCGCGGCCGTGAGCTGGGAAGTCAGGATGTCGTAAGGGTCATGCTCCACCCAGCCCGCGGCGGGGAAGCGCTGCTCAAATTCGTGCTGAGCCTGAGCGATGGATTTGCCCTGCTGATCGAACAGAATCGCGCGTGAGCTTGTGGTGCCCTGGTCGAGCGAGAGGATGTACGCCATACGGCGGCCATTATATGCAAGTCCGACCGCTAACCGGTTGGGATGGGAGACATTGCGGAGGCGCGTAACGCCAGTCCACTCGCCACTGAGGTGAACTCATTGCCGGCGCTGATGCGGTCTGCTCCGAACCGACTCTCAAAGATGCGGCGAACGGCAGGAACCAGAGATGTACCGCCAGTGAGGAAGACGCGGTTGACGGCGTTATCGTCTATGCCTGATCTGGTCATCACTTCGTCGACAGCGCGATGGATTGCTGCGAGGTCCGGAGCGATCCATGATTCAAACTCGGCACGGGTGACGGACGCCTGAAGATCAAGCCCGTGATGATGAAAGCGGAACGTTGCGTGATCGTGACTGGAGAGAGCGTATTTGGTTTGTTGGACGGACTGGTGCAGTTGATATCCGAGATCGGCCTCGATCAGTTCGCAGAGCGCGGCGATCTTTTCCGGTTCGAAGGCCCGTGCACGCGCCGCGCGAAGCATCTCGCTAACGCTGCGAGTGCGCAGAAAGGAAAGGTGATGCCAGTGCTCGAGTCGAACGTAGACCCAGTTCGGAACAGCAACCAGAGTCTTGCCGCCAGATTTCTCGAGCGTGCCTGCCCCGAGATGCGGTGAAACGAGATGGCGGACCAGACGCGCGTCAAATGCATCGCCGGCCAAGCCGACGCCACTGGTCGCGAGTAGCTCCGATTGTGCAGGCTGTCCTTTGGTGTGAGGACGGAGCCTGAGAAGTGAAAAATCGCTGGTGCCGCCTCCGAAGTCGCCAATGAGGACCAGTTGTTCGGCTGTGAGCGTTGTTGCGTAGTGGTGCGCGGCAGCGACCGGTTCGAACTCGAACTCGACATGCCAGAATCCTGCCCGCGCGAAGGAGTCGCGCAGACGTTCGAGGGCGAAGGCGTCGTCAGCATCGGAGTCCGCGCCGACAAAGTGTACGGGACGGCCAACCATCGCACTGTGCACTGGACAGCCGAAGTACCGCTCAGCATGGCCGCGCAGATCGGAGAGTATGCGAGCGACGAGATCTTCCAGAAGCTGACGCCTTCCGAAAACTTCCGTGCCCGTCAGCGTATGGCTGGAAAGATAGGACTTGAGGGACTGGATCAGTCTCCCTTTCGGCTCGGCAGTGAGATAGCGCTCGATGCCGTCGGGGCCGCTCCATGAATGGAGATGCGAACGCGACCTTGTTTTCGTCTGCTCCAGGTAGAGCAGGGAGCGGTAGGCAGCGGTGAATCCGTTGCCGGCCGGGAACTGCAGAAGCTGAAGTTCTCCTTGGTCGTTTACCCTTCCGATCGAGCTGTTGGTTGTTCCGAAATCGATTCCGATCATGAATCTTGCACCACACTCAGTGTTGCATGTGTGGGGCCGATCAAAGCTTGTTCAAAACTATCCCATGGGTGCGGCAATATATGCGCCGCGGCGTGATTGCGCATCCACCGGTGTTGCATAAAAAGCTGGACGACCGGCGATGGAAAATACCGCGGGAGTGTCGTCGAACAGATCGAAGGTGAGCACTTCCCCCACGTTGAGACCTTGGACAATGCTGAGCGGGATATGGACAGCGGGCAGCTGTAAAGTGGCGAGATGCATGGTGCGCTGGAGCCGCATCAGCAGGTTATTGCGCATCTCCGGCGAAGCTTGACGTGCAGGCTTGGGCGGACCATCGAGGGAGCGTATCAGCACCTTGGCGGCTTCCGACGAAAGTGTGAAGACGATTCGTCCCCGCTGAGGGCCGCAGATGAGATCGAAAGTGAGCGAGAGAGTGCTGTCGATGGTCGGCATCAGCCGGTCGATGGAGCGTGCCGGAAGCGAGGGATCATTGCGGATTTCTAGTTCCGGGGAAGAAAGTGCAGTGCTGAAGTCCCGGCAGATGATGTCGACGACGCCGCGGACGATGGAGCCTTCGATTTCGGTCGGCTCACGCTCCAGCGAGGTGCCACCGGGGCCGCCGAGCAGGAGTTCTACAAATAGATAAACGAGCGGCAAATCCATTTGCAGCAGGGCTGGAAGTGATGCCGGCCCCACGGCGAGAGTCGTGATGTAATGCGTTTCGGCTTCGGGAGAATGAATCACTTCATAAAACGGAGAGCGTTCGACTCCAGCCAGACTGGCCGTGAACGGCACTCCAAGCCAGCGCGCCATGTTGGCGTTGACGGCGCGCGTGAAGAGCAGGCAGAGGCTGTGTAGCGTAAGCCGCTGCGCCTCGCTGAGGGCTGTTGCTGCAGTGAGACGCGAGCGCAACGGTATCGGCGTGTCGTCGGGTAGGGCATTAACGGATTCAGGATTGGTCGGCATGGCGCAAGCGCGTGAACGATAGTGGCGTTGCACGTTCCATACCGTCTCGGCGGCAGCAAGTCTTAGGCTGTTCTAAGATTCGGTTCGCGGTCAAATATATCGATGAGCTTTCGGCAGAATTTCCGGATCCCCAAGCGCCTATAATTTTGTTGCACTTACCAGGCTTATGGGCGATTCTACTGGCGGTTCCGCCGGAGAGCCGCCAAGATTTCAAGAATTTCCCGCGTCAAACTACTAAAGCAAATCAAGGTTGATAGCGGCTGGGTTCTCGCGCCGGCGCTGTTCGACAGCAAAGGCCGCATCCGCCGCGATCACGTCATGATCGAGGGCAGGGATGAGACCCATCCCGAAGGCAGCTACTTCCTCGAATTCTGGGACCAGGGCAAGCAAGCGGGAGGCGGTCGGACCCGGTGCGTTCGTCGCCGCTGAGCGCGCCAAACATCGCCAGGCCGAACTCTCTGCTATGCGCAGCGGGCCTGATAGAAATTCCGGTCATCATCGAAGCGCCGGAGCGCACCAAGCTCAGCGATGCACTTGCTTGAGAGATACACGGACTACATCCAGTACCACCGCTCCCTGCGGACCTTCCGAACCTATCGACCTATCCTCAAATTGTTCGGCGAATTCTGCACTCACACCTACGTCGACGAGATAGACCGCGCCACAATCATGGAAATTCGCCACGCACTGTCTGAAGCTGGGGCAGAACGGCAAGACGATCTACAACAAGCTGGTCGTCATCTGCCAGCTGCTAAAGCAGTACGGCCGGACGAAGATCCTCAACGCGAACGACGTTCACCGTGACACGATCATGCGGCTAGGCGTGAAGGTGGGACAGGGCTGCACTGCCCTGATGCACGAAACGATGCGCGACCTGCCCTGCACCCGCTTAGAGTTGGACGAAATCTGGGGATTCGTCGGCAAGAAGGATCGCAATGTGCGGCTGGATGAGAGCGCACCCGTGGGCAGCGTTTGGACATTCTGCGGATTGACGCTGATACGAAGCTGGTACCGGCGTTCAAGGTGGGAGAGCGCGATAATGCGACGGCCACCGCCTTTATGCACGATGTGGCAAGCCGGATGCGGAATCGGGTGCAAATCTCCACGGATGGCTTGAGAGCCTATGTCGATGCGGTGGAGAAGGCTTTCGGCAGTGAAGTGGACTATGCCCAAATCGTAAAGGTGTATGGGCAAGAAGAAGTCAGTAATAACCGCCGCTACAGCGCACCCGAGTTTGTCTCTTCGGAGAAGAAGGTCATTGCCGGAAATCCTGATATGCGTCTTGTCCCGACTAGCTATGTTGAGCGGCTAAACGCAACGACCCCCCTCCACATGCGCCGTCTCACTCGTCTGACACTGGCATTCAGCAAGAAACGCGAAAACTTCGAGGCAGCGGTTGGCCTTCACTTCACCTATTACAACTTCGTCAAGCGGCACAATACGCTGCGCTGCACCCCTGCGATGGCCGCTGGCGTCACTCCTACTATGTGGAGCATTGGGGATTTGGTGGAGGCCGCAGGGTGACAAGCGAAACGGGCACGACCATACAGGCCGCCGATTTCAAGGCGATAGAGTTGGAATGCAATAAGTGCCATCACCGTATTGTGCACCCTATTCGTGTATGGCGAAGCACTTTACTCGCCTGTCCTGACTGTGGGGAAAACTGGAGCGAGCATCGGAAGACCATGACCTATCTGATGAATTTGGCCTCGCAGCTTAGACTATTGGACCCTTCGGAAGGAGGCGCGGAAGTAGCTCCGTTCGCCGTTCGTTTTGAAATAATCACGGACAAGAAGTTATGACGCATATTCAAGAGTTACGAGACGTGATCCATCATTTGCATGGCGCTAAGGCCGAGCACGTGGAGAGCGTTCCCGTGACTGAATCATTCGATGGTCAGACCGTATGGGACGGGATTGTCGAAGTATTCGACCTAGAGGGGCATCCGAAGACGCACAGAGTCTATGCGTGGATGCACGATACCGGCGATCCCGCCAAGCCAAAGCGGCATGTGATTGTGCTTCACATACCGCCCGTGGTGTCCCCACAAACTGCCGTCAAGGCAGCAATCGTGCAGGAGTTCAAAGACCGTGCCAAAGCCAACTAAGCCAAAGAAGATGGGTAGGCCAGAGCTCGCCAGCGGCGAAGCTAAGGGCCGCATCGTGCCTGTGCGGTTTAGGGCAGAAGACTTGAAGGCTATCACCGCTGCTGCCAAGAAGAATGACCAAACCGTCTCGGAGTGGATTAGGAGCACGTTGCATGCCGCGATCCAAGCCTGAGCCGGTCAAATTAGGACACTACCCCTTTCAGGGCAGGTCCAATTGTCCGTAGCGACTCAAGGAGGCTTTTATGCCCGAAACGGGCGAATATCCGTATGAAACGCGCCTGAACATCTACTATAAGCCGCTCGAAGTAATTGACGAGAAGGCCCTCGCGGATGCGTGCGATTTCCGGTGGTATAACCAGACCTTATGTCGCGTGAACGAATCCGTGGTTCGTCTCGGTGTCGTGGAGGGTGAATATCACTGGCACAAGCATGATGCCGACGACGAGTTCTTCTACGTCGTCGAAGGCAAGCTTCTCATCGATCTCAAAGAACAGTCCGTGGAGCTTCTCCCGAGACAGGGGTTCGTCGTTCCCAAAGGGGTCTTGCATCGAACCCGTGCGCTGCAACGTACCGTGATCCTGATGGTGGAGAATGCCGGCATTGTCCCTACAGGCAGCGAATGAAGGCTACATGAGACGAGCGCTCATCTCGCTTGTATTCTGCATCGTTGCATGCACCGGATATGCCGCTGCGCAGACCGCGCCTGATTCGCCGCAGAGCGGCCCGGTCTTTAGCACCCGCACCAACTTGGTTCTCGTTCCGGCGCTGGTTCGAACCAAATCCGGAGAGCCGGTCTTCAGCCTCACGGCCGGCGACTTCCTGCTGACCGACGATGACCAACCGCAGAAGCTCTCGCTGGAACAGGATACGGACAGCGAACCTCTGGCACTTGTCATTGCGGTCGAAACCGGCGGCTCAGGCGCGCGCCATCTCGACGACTACCGCAATCTCGGCACTACGATCGAGGCGCTGGTCGGCGGAGTACCGCATCGCGTTGCGCTCGTCGGCTTCGACAGTGAACCGCGCCTGCTCGAGGACTTCACACCGAAGATCGAGGCGATCGCTGCCGGGTTGCATGATCTCGAATCCGGCGACAATGGTGCGGCGATTTATGACGGGCTGAAGTTCGCGGTCGACCAGCTACAGAAGCAGCCGCCCGAATATCGCCGTGCCATCCTGCTCATCAGCGAGACCGTCGACCATGGGAGCCACATTGCGCTGGAAGACGCGGTACGCTCCGTCAGTGATACGAATACCGTGATCTACAGCTTTGCATTCTCCTCGACGAAATCCGCCGCCGGACATGAGGCAGGACAGTTTTCGAGCACAGAGCCCGGGCCGCCGGGCGGCTGCTT
>DASVAI010000097.1:0-3630 GCA_036376445.1 Acidobacteriaceae bacterium | reverse complement strand
GCTTCGGGACGGACGCTGGCGATCTCCATTCTGGTGAACGATCATCAGCCGGACGATAAGGGAGTCGAGGGAAAGGCGATGGATCAGCTTGTGGAGATGATCTGGAAGGCGGAGTAAGCCGGATAGAATCGTCACTTGCGTATTCGTCTCGTACTTCTTGGTTGTTTTGCCAGCTTGCTGCTTGCTGCGGGATGCAAGTCGCTGCCGCCGGGAAAACCCCTCTCGTCGCTGACGCCGGAGGAGGCACGCGGGCATGCCGTGTTTGTCTCGGCTTGCGCGCGCTGTCACAATACCTACAGCACAGAAGCGCTGCATGGGCCGAGTCTGTATGGCATGTTTCGCAAGCCGTACCTGCCGAGCGGCGCGCCGGCGCGGGATGATCGCGTGATGGAAGTGATCCTGCACGGACGCAACCTGATGCCGGCGGCGGGAGGCAATCTTACGGAAGCGCAGCTTGCGGATCTGCTGCGCTATCTGCACACGTTATGAGCGATCCATCGAATACTCCGGCGCAATACCGCGGGCTGCTGCCGGCGATGGCGGGCATTGCCATGTACATGTTTGTGCTGGCGGGCGTTGTGGGCTTCGGCGCAGTGACGGGACGCTTTCCTCGCTTGTTTCTGATTCTGTGCCTGCTGTTTGTTACGGCCGCGGTGGGACTCATCCGGCTATATCGCTGGGGATGGGCGCTGACGACTGCTGCGAGCTTTCTGCTGATGAGTTATGGCGTGTGGGCCTACGTGCACACGCGCATGGCGGCGGCGCTGATCATGTCGTTTCTGAACCTCGTGTTTTTTCTATACCTGGTGCGGCCTGAGGTTCGTGAGCGGCTTCGCTGAGCGGATGACATGAACGATCGCGAACACTGGGACGAGATCTATCGGAACAAACCGCCGAGCAAGACGACTTGGTATGCGCCTCATCTTGATCGCTCGCTGGCCCTGATACGGGAGACCGTCCCAGATCGCTCGGCTGCGATCATTGATATCGGCGGCGGCGGGTCGACCCTGATCGATGATCTGTTGGCCGATGGATACCGCGACGTGACCGTGCTGGATCTCTCCGCCGAGGCAATCGAGGCAAGCCGACAGAGACTGGGAGCGGCGGCGGGGAGGGTCTGCTGGGTTGCCGACGATATTACTCGCATCGAGCTTGATCGAGAGCGCTACGAGCTTTGGCACGATCGCGCGGCTTTTCACTTCCTGGTGGAAGCGGAGCAGCGGCGTGCTTACGGCAGACAACTATCAAGCACGTTGAAATCAGGCGGCCACGCGATAATTGCTACTTTCGGCCCGCAGGGACCGGAGCGATGCAGCGGGCTCGCGACGCGGCGGTATGATGCTGACTTGCTGCAAGCTGAGTTTGGTCCGGATTTCCGTTTGATCGAAAGTGCGATCGAGAACCACCAGACGCCCTTCGGCACCGCACAGCAATTTTTGTACTGCCATTTCATGCTTGGGTAGCGGCAGAGCGTGCCTGACACCGGCAACACTTTTCTGCTGCAGCCATATGGAGTTCGATCTGCAATATCGCGGGATTTAGCGGGAGCACGGTTTCGATACAATAGGCGGTTGGGTATTCCGCGTGGCCGATCTTCAGGCATTTCCGTTCATTTCGATTCCATCCGCTCCGATCAGCGACCTGGTCCAGATCGATACTGCGCCGCGGGTGCGCGCGCCCAAGCCCTCATGGCTGAAGGCGAAGGCGCCGGTAGGCGAGAACTACCACTCGTTGAAGAAGCTGGCGCGCTCGCTGCACCTGCACACGGTGTGCGAGAGCGCGCAGTGCCCGAACATCGGCGAGTGCTGGGAGCACAAGACCGCCACCTTCATGATGCTCGGCAACCTGTGCACGCGGCGCTGCGGCTTCTGCGCCGTGCCCAAGGGACGGCCCGAGGCGATCGACTTTGATGAGCCGCGCCGGGTAGCGGAGGCGATCGCGACGCTCGGGCTGAAGCATGCTGTTGTGACCAGCGTGAATCGCGATGATGACATCGTGGGCGGCGCGCGCGCGTTCGCCATGCTGATCGATGAAGTACGGAAGCAGGCGCCCGGCTGCCAGGTTGAAGTGCTGGTGCCGGACTTCCAGGGTCGCGAAGACGCAATCCGTCTGGTGGTGGACGCGCGCCCCGAGGTACTGAACCACAATACGGAAACAGTGCCGCGGCTCTATCGCGCCGTGCGCTCCGGCTCGCGGTATGAGCGATCACTGCAATTGCTGGCGACGGCAAAGCGGCTTGATCCTACAATCATCACCAAGAGCGGCGTGATGGCTGGTCTTGGCGAAGAGATGGATGAGCTTCTGGCGGTCTTTCGCGATCTCGCGAATGCGGGCGTGGACATCCTGACGGTGGGTCAGTTTCTGCGTCCGTCGAAAGATCACCTGCCGATGGCGCGCTACTACACGCCGGATGAGTTCGCCGAGATGAAGATAGAGGCGATGAAGATGGGCTTCCGGCATGTGGAGTCCGGCCCGCTGGTGCGCTCGAGCTACCACGCGCATGAGCAGGCAGCGTCGACTGGGCTCACGGTGCTGGCCTAATCTACCCGAACCAAACCATATGCTGAGTCTCGATGATACACATTGGCGGCAGCTCTGCGGTGGGTATAGGATTCCGTTCGATCCCAGGCCTCTGCTCATTCAGATCGACCGTGATCCTTCCGCAAAGAATTGGGGGCTGCTGACCGAAAAGCTATTTCACCAAGGTGACGTTGGCGAGCTTCTTACGCTGCGGTTCCTGAAGTAGTAAGGATCGCTCTTAAGCATTCTCCTCTGCATGTTGAGGCATTGACGCTCGTAGTTCTCATTGAAGTGGTCCGTCGATCGGGCGGAAACCCTCCGGTTCCAGAATGGCTCAAGCCCTCGGGATCCTCGCAGTCTGGAGGGACAAACGGAATGCGCCCGTGCCGCGATCTTCCATTCTGAAGAAGAACTTAAGGAAATCCTGTATTAGCGATTTTCCGGCGCTTTGCAATCGAGGCATGGCGGGAACTAACATCGGACGCGTTTCCGTTCGACGGGATCTCCCATGCTCAAACGATTGTCTCTGCTATCCATTTCCAGCATTAGCTTTCTTGCTTCTATAGCCATGGCACAGGCTCCGCATCCTTTGACTTCCGCTGACCGGCAGCGGATCGAGGACATCATCCACAAGATGACGCTGGCTGAGAAGCTGAACTACATCGGCGGTATGGAGATGACGATTCGCGCCGTTCCGTCGGCCGGTGTGCGGTCGCTTCAGATGTCCGACGGCCCGGTCGGTGTGCGGCTCGATTCGGGTTTTCATTCGACGACGTATGCCGGCGGTATCGCGCTTGCGGCGACGTGGGACCGCGAGATGGCTGCGCGCGTGGGCGCCGGCATCGGGCGCGATGCTCGGGCGCGCGGGATCAACTACATGCTCGGGCCGGCGGTGAACATCTACCGCTCGCCACACAATGGGCGCAACTTCGAATACTTCGGCGAGGACCCGTTCCTCGCGTCGCAGATGGCGGTGGGCTACATCGATGGCATGCAGCAGCAGGGCGTGAGCTCGACGGTCAAGCACTACATCGGCAACAACTCCGAATATCTGCGTCACGATTCGGACTCGATCATCGATGCGCGCACGATGCACGAGATTTATCTGCC
>DASVAI010000090.1:0-2266 GCA_036376445.1 Acidobacteriaceae bacterium | reverse complement strand
TTGTCGGTCCGCCAGAGCTGCTGACCGAACTGGCGCAGGGACTGAGCAGGATCGAGCGCATGCGCAGGCGCAACGGAGCCGAGCGCGAGGGACGCAATGCATGCGGCGAGGCGCAGACGGACGGAGCTCATCGTGACGAGGCCGGGGCTCGAGAAGGCATGGATTGCGGACAGGATACAGCGGCGGAGCAGGCGAATCAGCGTGATTCGAGTGCAGGAGAGTGTCTTATGGGGGAGCCGAGCGGAGATGCACTACTTTGAATAGTGCCCCATCCTTACGTCTGCCATCGGGCTCCGGTCAGCTCCCCTCAAAATGATTGTACCGAGATTCATATTCAAGTTGAGACATTCCCCGGTGCGGGGATCGGTTCTATGCGGCCGAGGAGGAAGATGTAGCCCGCGATGCCAGCAAAGAGATAGAGGAGCGGCACGCTGAAGGCGGCCGCGAAGGAGCGGGTGTGGGCGTAGAGATAGCCGGTGATGACGGGGGCGGCGATGGCGGAGATCTGGCTGGAGAGATTCATGATGCCGCCGACGCGGCCGACGGCGCCGGGCGGGGCGACCAGCGCGGGCAGCGACCAACTGACGGGCGCGGTGGCGGCAAGGCCGCCGATGGAGACGCTGATCCAGAAGAGCGCGACTCCGGGGGTGGAGGCGTGCGCCGCGCCGAGGATGCCCATGCCCATGAGCATGCCAACGATCAGGATGGTCTGGCGTACGACGGTGGAGGAGAAGCCGCGCTGCATGAGCGCGTCGACGAGCCAGCCGCCGGCGAGCAGATCGGTGGCAGTGGCGATGAGCCAGGGCACGCCAGTGTAGAGGAACGAATGCATGAGATTGATGTGCAGGCTAACGGCGAGATACGTGGGCAGCCAGGTGAGCAGGAGATAGAAGACGTAGTTGTATGCGCCGTAGCCGATGAAAAGACCGTAGATTTTGCGCTGCCGCAGCAGATAGCGGAAGGGAACGGGCGCGTGCGGGGTATCGGAGGTTTCTCCAAAGCTCTCACCGCGCGGCGGATCGCGGTAGACGAAAAAGAAGATGAAGAAATAGAGCAGGCTGGCGAGCGCGGTAGCGGCGAAGGCCCATCGCCAACCGGCATACAGCAGCAGAGCCCCGATGAGCGGGACGCCGATGGCAGTGGAGAACTTGGCCGCGGCGTCGAAGATCGCTGTGGGCAGTCCGCGATCTTCTGGAGGAAACCAGAGGCCGATTGCCTTTGCGTTCGCAGGGAAGATGGGCGACTCGCCGACGCCGAGCAACATGCGCGAGGCAAAGAGTGTGCCGTAGGAGGGCGAGATGGCGGCGAGAAACGTAGCGACGCCCCAGAGCAGCGAGCCGATGCGGCCGACGAGCGCGACGCCGACGGCATCGAGCAATGCGCCGATGGGCAACTGGCAGACAGCATAGGTCCAGTTGTATGCGCCGGCGAGATAGCCGAAGGCGACTTCGTCGATGTGGAAGGTGTCGCGGAGCGCGTCGTGCGCCACCGAAAGATTGACGCGATCGAAGAAGTTGATGAGCACACCGAGGCCAAGAAGGAAGGCAATATTCCAACGCGCACGGTGGCTGCGCGCATGCGTTGATGCGGTTTGGCGTGGTTTGTCAGCGACGTCGGACATAGCCATGAAACGCGAGTGCGGTTATGCTGAAGGTATGGCTCGATCAGGTGCGTGTGCAAGGCAATGCTTGTTGATTTGCCCGCGCCGCATGCTGAATGCAGCGGTTGTGCTGGTCATGGCCGGTGCTCGGAGCGCGTTCGCGCTGACGAGCAACACCAACACAAGCATCTTCTCGCCGGCGTCTTCGCCATCGCGCTCCATCTACGACTTGTCGCTCTTTGTGCTTGCGATCACGGGAGGCATTTTCCTGGTGGTTGGCGGCCTGATTGTGTATGCAGCGGTGAAGTTTCGGCAGAGACCGGATGACGACGGCAGCGAGCCCCCGCAGATCTTCGGCAGCAACCAGATTGAACTGTCGTGGACGATCATACCGGTGCTGATCGTGGTGGTGCTGTTTCTGGCGACGGCGCGGATGATCTTTGCGATCCAGGACGCGCCCAAGCCGCCTTCCGCGCTGGAGGTGACAACGATCGGGCATCAGTTCTGGTGGGAGTTCCGCTATCCGGCGCTGCACATTACGGCAGCGAATGAGTTGCATATTCCGGTGAGCACGGATGCCGATCCGCGGCCGACGTACATGAAACTTACGTCCGCGGATGTGATTCACAGCTTCTGGGTGCCGCGGCTTGCGGGCAAGATCGACCT
>DASVAI010000065.1:0-3001 GCA_036376445.1 Acidobacteriaceae bacterium | reverse complement strand
GCCTTTCATGACCGCCATGCGTAAGATGGCGCTCTACTCTACGAATGGCGTGGCAACCATGGTGCAATGGGCTGCGGTCGAAGCGCTGAGGCTGAACCCGGAATTCCATCAGAAGCGACTTGCGGAGTATCGCGAGCGGCGCGATGTGCTGGTGAAAGGACTTAACGAGATGGGCTTCGATTGCGAACTGCCGGCGGGAGCTTTCTATGCGTTCCCGTCAGTCCGGCGGTTGGACACGGACAGCCGCAGGGCCGCGGCGTTGCTGCTGGAAAAGGCCCATGTTGCAACAGTGCCGGGCGTGGTTTTTGGGAGCCAGGGCGAAGGGCATGTGCGCTTCAGCTACTCCACGTCGATAACAGCAATACAGCACGGCCTGGAGGCGCTGCGCCGCTTGATGTAAGCACCTGAACTGAAACGAAATGCTCTCTTTGCCCGTCTGACAGAAAGCAATTCTTTGCACCCGGCCCTGCCTTAGCGGAATCTTAATCAGCAGTCTATGCGGAATCTACCCTTTCTAACGTCTGCGCGACTGGTGTGTGCCTGCATGCTGCTGGCGCCTATGTTTCTGTGTGCGGAGACGCCCCGTCGGCCGGACACCAGTTTGCCGGATGCTCCTATGCCTCAGACGCAGGCACCCCCGGGTGCCTCCACTGCCGCGAAGACAGAGGCGACTCCCACGCCCAGCAATCAGGGCAAGCAGCAGACCAAGCGCATTCTATTTATCGTTCCGAACTTCCGCTCGGTGAGCGCCGATCAGAAGCTGCCTCCCCAAACGGCAAAGGAGAAGTTCAAGACGGCGGCGCTTGAGAGCTTCGACTACTCGGGAATTATCTTTGCTGCCGGACAGGCTGGGGTGGCCCAGGCGCTGGACTCCTATCCCGAGTTTGGCCAGGGCGCGGCGGGTTATGGCCGATACTTCTGGCACACCTTTGCCGATGGGACGGACGAGAACCTCTGGGTCCAAGCCATCTTGCCCGCGGCGCTGCACCAGGACAGCCGCTACTACACGCTGGGCCACGGCGGCATCGTCAAGCGCGAAGCCTATGCGTTCACGCGCGTCCTGGTCACGCGGACGGACCACAGCAACCGGGCGCCAAACTACTCCGAGATTGTCGGCGCGGGCGTCGCTTCGTCGATTTCAGCGGCATATTATCCTTCGGTGTACCAGACCTGGACCAAAATCGGACAGCGCTGGCTCACCGATGTGATCATCGATGGTGCGGTGTTCTCCATGAATGAGTTCTGGCCGGACGTGAATAACAAGTTCTTTCATCAAAAGGACTGATACGCATGCACCTCGGGCTTCCTGAGGATATTGAGCCCTCTCTGTTCCGCTACCTTCCAGAAGGCGTCGACATTACCCGGATCGGCAAAGGCCTGGATGGGGATCTGCATCTGGACATGTGGGTGCTGCCGCTTACTCCAAAACAGGCCGCTTCTGCTCGCGCACATATCCGCAGCGTGCATGTGGTGCAATCGCAGTATGCGGGCGTAGATGCCTATCTTCCGTTGATTCCCACTGGAGCCACGCTATGCGATGCCCAAGGCGTGCACGATCTTCCGGTGGCCGAGTGGATCCTGACCGCGATTCTCGCCTCGCTCAAGTACATCCCCTTCTATGTGCGCATGCAGGCCACAGGCGACTGGAAGCAGCGCGTCGGCGCCGAGGAGCTTTATCTTGCGTCGCACCCGGGAGAACGGCCGAAGACGCCTCCGGCGCTCGAGGACGAGCTGTACGGCAAGACAATCCTGATTGTCGGCTATGGATCTATCGGCAACGCCACCGAGCGGTTGCTGAAGCCATTCGGCGTGAATGTGCTTCGCATCGGTAGACGCCAGCGCGCGGGTGTGGATCCGGCGGAGCGCCTGGATGATCTGCTGCCGCAGGCAGACATCGTCGTTCTGCTGGTGCCGCTTACGGAACAGACGCGCGGCTTTATGGATGCGGGCCGCCTTGGCCTGATGAAGCGTGGAGCGTTGCTGGTGAACGCGGCTCGTGGCCCTGTGGTCGAGACAGACGCGCTGGTGGACGCATTGCGCGCGGGCAGGATATCTGCCGCTGTGGACGTTACAGATCCGGAGCCGCTGCCTGCCGATCACCCGCTGTGGAGTGCACCCAATCTTCTGATCACGCCGCACATCGCAGGTTCCAGCCCCGGCATGATGGATCGCGTCATGCGGCTGGTGGGCGACCAGTGTCGCCGTTACATCGCCGGCGAGCCGCTGGTCCATGTTGTCACCGAGGGCTACTGATCGGATCATTTCGAAGATGACCTGAATCCTGTACAAAGGGTCAGCCGGCTTTCCAACCGGGAGGAAAACGCCTTTGAACCGTCGCCTGCTTTGCTCTGCCCTTGGCCTGCTTTTTGTTCTCGCCAGTCCGACTTTCGCCCAGCAGCACGAATCTGCAACAAAGACTGCTTTTCCCAAATCCGATGCAGAAAAAGCTGTCGAGAAGAAGCCAGGGGCGGAAGCGCCGCCGGTGCAGACACACCATACTCTGCACGTGAGTGGGCAGACGTTGAACTACACGGCGACTGCAGGCATGATGCCGCTGAAGAACGACAAGGGCGAGACGGAAGCGAACATCTTCTTCATGGCCTATACCCTTGACCAGCCAGGCGGCCAGCGCGAGAACAAGCGCCCCTTGATGTTCGCATTCAATGGCGGGCCGGGGTCCGCGTCGGTATGGCTGCACCTGGGCGCCATCGGACCGCGGACGGTGCACATGCAGCAGCCGGACGGAACTATGCCGGCCCCCCCATACCAGGTGGAAGACAACGAGAACACCTGGCTCACGAAGACTGACCTGGTCTTCATCGATCCCGTTGGCACCGGCTACAGTCGCGTGACCAAACCCGAGCTGCTGAAGGAGTATCTCGGGCTGAAGGGTGATACAGCGGCCGTGGGTAAGTTCATCCGCATGTACCTGGACCGCTACGAGCGGTGGAACTCTCCGCTGTTTTTGGTGGGCGAGAGCTACGGCACCACACGCGCGTCT
>DASVAI010000146.1:0-3447 GCA_036376445.1 Acidobacteriaceae bacterium | reverse complement strand
ATGTTGTCGACCGCGGTCATGGCGGTGAGCATGGAGTGGTCCTGGTTGTTGTACTTGTGCATGCCGTTGCGCCCGACGAGGAAGAGGTTCTCGAATGGATCGAGCCACTCGCGGATTTCGCTGAACCGATCGTAGGTGCCGAAGTACGCCGGGTAGGTCTTGGGCACGCGGACGACGTGACCGTCCCGGACATCTGACGCATCGATAATACCGATCTTTGCCAGCTCCTGAGTGGCGAACTGCTTTATCTCCTCATCGGATTTTCGCCATAGCTCATCGGTCTGGTAGCAGAAGTATTCGAGGCCGATCCAGAACTTCGATGGGTCGGCGACCATGTGCGGGCTCCAGTTATTGAAGATCTGTAACCGACCGAGGAGCACATCGGGTTCCTGCACGTAGATCCAGGTGTCCTTGAGCGGCGAGCCGTCGGGCTCGGTGACCAAGAGGCTGTCAACGAGCAGCCCGACCGTGATGAAGTCGCGGTACATGAGGCCGTCGGCGACCTCGCGGACATTCGCGGGTGGGGCCTGATCGAGCGCGCGGACAAGTTCAGTGACCGGCATGGTGGAGAAGCAGTAATCGGCGGGAAAGCGGCGGCGCTCGCCGGCTGCATTCCGGGCTTCCACGGCGATGATGCGGCGGGCTCCATCCGTGATGAGACGATCGACGCGCCAGCTGGTCAGCACTTCCCCGCCCTGCTGGCGGATGAGGTCGGCGACATGCTCCCAAAGCTGACCGGGGCCGTGCATAGGGTAGAGGAACTGCTCGATGAGTGAAGTCTCGGTGTGCTTCTGGGCGAGATCGCTAGCCTTGGGGCGCGTGCTGAAGGTGCGCCGGAGGAAATGACTGATGGCGCTGGTGAGTGAGAGCCCTTTGATACGCTGTGCGCCCCACTCAGCGCTGATCTGATCGCAGCGCACGCCCCAGACCTTCTCCGTGTAGGACTTGAAGAAGGTGAGATAGAGCTGGCGGCCGAAGCGGTTGATGAGGAAGTCTTCGAGGCTCTTCTCCGGGCGACGCTGATGAAGGCGCGATTTGATGTAGCTCATGCCGACCCGTGCCGTGCGCGTGAGGCCGAGCTTGCCGAGAGTATCGGCAGTGAGCGTAATGGGGTAATCGAAGAAGCGCCGCAGGAAGTAGATGCGGCTGCGGCGCGGGCGCACCAGCATGACAAGCTCGGGATCCGCCTCGGGATCGGTATGGACATGCAGCGATTGCAGCGAGCGGTGTCGATTCTGATAGCTGATGACGGCGTGGCCGGGGCCCTGGTCGGCGATGGGCATGAGATCGAGCCACCATTGCATGACACGGTCCGACTTCGAGAAGAAGCGGTGGCCGCCGATGTCCATGCGGTTGCCTTTGTAGCGAATGGTGCGCGAGATGCCGCCGGTGGAGTCATCGGCTTCGAGCACGATAGGGAGAATCGCCGGCTCGCGTTCTGGCGTTTTCCCTGACCGGCGCAGCAGTTCGAGCGCTGCGGTCAGTCCGGCGGGTCCTGCGCCGATGATGATGGCGGTGCGCTGCGTCATTGTGCGGGCGCGAAGCGGCCGGCGATGCAGGTGGCGACGAGCTTCCCTTCCGGCGAGAAGGCGACGACGTCTGCACGCCGGCCGGGCGCGATCGCTCCGTAGTGATCCGCAAAGCCGGTGAGCGCGGCGGGATTTGCCGAAGCGAGGCGGGTGACCGTGGCAAGCGGCGCGCCGGTGAACTCAGCGAAGTTCCTTACCGCGCGGTCCAAAGTGAGCACGCTGCCGGCGACAACATTGCCGTGCATGCATACGCCGTTCACCACATCCACTTCGAAGCTGCCGAGCATGTAGTGGCCCTCGGGCATTCCGGTTGGGCTGAGGCCGTCCGTAATCAGGATGGCGCGCGCCGCGCCTTTGGCCCGCCAGAAGATGCGCACGGCCAGTGGATCGACATGGAGACCGTCGGCGATGATTTCAGCGAAGAGCTTGTCTTCATCGAGCACCACGCCGAGCATGCCGGGTTCGCGATGCTCCAGGCCGCGCATGGCGTTGTAGGTGTGGGTGGCCGAAACTCCTCCCGCCGCGATTCCGGCGCGTGCCTCCGCGGCGCTGGCATCGCTGTGGCCCAGGCTCACGCGGATACCGAGTGATGAGGCGTGGGCAATCAGATCGAGCGCGCCCTCCAGCTCAGGCGCAATCGTGATCAGGCGGATGGTGCCTCGCGACGCTTGCCAGAAGCGATCGAACAGTTCGATCGAAGGCGCCTGAAGATATTCGGGGGGATGCACGCCGCGCTTCTTGTAGGAAAGGAACGGCCCTTCCATATGGATGCCGAGCGGCACTGCGCCAGGCAATGTTTTCTGCTCGATGAGAGTTGCGAGCCCATCGAGGGCACGCAGCGTGCGATCCGCCGCGGCCGTGACAAGCGTGGGCAGCCATGCGCCTACGCCACGCGAGGCAAGGAAGCGGCTGACGTGGGAGACACCTTCCGGCGTGGCTTCCATGACGTCGTGGCCGGCGGAGCCGTGCACATGAATGTCGAACATCGCGGGCGCCAGCACTGCACCGGGCAGGTCGTGATGCTGATAATGCTCCGGCAAACCGTCGCCGCGCGTGCCGAAGCTGTGAATGACGCCGTCTTCGATGAGCAGCCAGGGATCAGCGACGGCGGACTCCGGCAACACCAGGGTGCCGGCGGTTAGCAGGATACGCATGAGTCCTTACAGTATTTCAGACACTTAGCTTAGTCACCATTGATGACCGGAACACCGATTTCTTCCGCCTTGGGCAGCGCATGAGTCTTCGAGAGCTGGGCGCGCAGCGTATCGAACTGGCGGGACCGAGCGATCCATAGCTGGATGGCCATGTCGTATTGCGCAAGCACGTTCTGGAGCCAGTAGGGGCGATTGTCGCGCCGCCATGCCTGCTCAAAGAGCTCGCGGGTGATTGTGTAGCCATCGCGCAGGTCCTGACAGCGGCCGTTGGCGTTGCTGATCTGGACCAGATCGCTGAAGGCGCGGGAGTGCTGGGTGACGCCTGCCTGGCTCCAGGCGTCAGCGTAACTACGGGCGATCTCGTCGGCGAATTGGAATTTCATTCCAATGAAATCGATGCGGCGCGCGCCCAGTGCGAGCGCATCGAGAGCCTCCGGTTGTCGCAAGGGGTTGGCGGCGCGAGCCTCGTCGATGAGCGTGATGGCATTCTCGGCGTGGAGGCGCAGGTCTTTGAGGATCGGGAGCAACTTTGCGGAATCCTCCTGGCCGGCGGGGCTCCAGGGGTCCTCCCAGAAGAGCGCGTTGGATGCGCCAAAGCGGAAGCCATTATCCGTGAGCAGCTTCTGCGCGGCCATGATCTCCGCCTGCGCCTTGTCGATTTTACCGCTGAGGTCGCCGTGAAAGACCGCGCCATAGCTGCCCTGGAATTGCGCGATGGGGCTTTCACCGGGCTGCCATGCAGCGGCCGCGCCGAAGAGCACGCC
>DASVAI010000060.1:0-6397 GCA_036376445.1 Acidobacteriaceae bacterium | reverse complement strand
CGCGGCGCAGTTGGCCATCGAAATCTTCTGCCGCGCCATCGCCAAAACGGTCGCCGCCTACGCTGCCGTCCTCGCCGGCCTCGATGCGCTCGTCTTCACCGGCGGCATCGGCGAGCACTCCGCGCCCGTCCGCGAGCAGGTCTGCCATCAACTCGCCTTCCTCGGTGTTGCATTCGATGATGCCGCCAACCAGAGCCACGCCGCCGTCATCACCCGGCCGGAAAGCGCCATCACCGTCCGCATCATCCCCGCCGACGAGGACGGCCGCATCGCCCATCACGTCCGTAACCTGCTCGGCCGGTAAATGTGCCGTTTAATTCGAGCAATTCGCTATCCTGAAAATAGGGACAGAAATGCGTGCCCCTATCCTTCTCGCTCGGACGTGGGCGGGCCTACATCTCGATCTCGAGATGCGGGTCATGAAAAGTGACGAAGCTTCCTTCTTCTACAGCTAAACCATTGAAAATAAGGCGCTACAGCTAAGTCATTTCATTGGACATATTTAGCCGTAAGCCCTTTGCTGAGACATATTTACCCGTAACTGCGGCTCCTGCAACAACTTAGCGCGCCGGACGCCGCTAAGTCCTTTGTCTGGAGATTTTTACGGCTAAATACGGTTCCTGCAATAACTTAGCTGTCGGCACGTCTCGCAAGTCGCACAGCTTCAGCAAGTTGCCAGAATGGGAAGCCGTACCGGGGAGGGGTAGTGGGCGGCTAACGGTACCCTCAATCCGGCAGAAAGCCGATCCGCTTCACCGCCGACTGAATCTCCGGATTCTTCATGTACGTCTTCCAGATCAGGCCCGTCCGATAGTTCTCGATCATCACCACCATCGGCGCCTGGTTCAGGCCCATGTTGATGTTCGCCACCCAGTCCTGCTGCTGGTTGAAGGCATCGCGGAAGCCGTACGGCCCCCACAGCTCCGCGCCTCGATCGCGATAGAAGTGCTTCAGCGCGGCCATCGAGGCCTTCGGCAGGTACGGCATCGAGCTCACCGCCCCGGTCGGGGCAATGGTGCCGTCGTCCAGCTCGAACTTGTTCGCCGGATTCGGCTCGTATGGCACATAGCCGCCCGGCCCGTCCACCGCCGTGATGCCCCAATCATCCGCGCCGTACCCGGCATAGTGCCCGGGATTGCGCTCGCAGTACCGCAGATTGATCGTCGCCATATTGCGGTTCTGGTCGAAGTAGTTCGCATACTTGTCGTGGATGCTCCGCGGGTCGAAGCCCATGAACGAATAGTGGGTGAAGAACAGTGGCCCGCCGACACCGGTCCCGACCTTCAGCTCCACCCCCTCCACCATATGCGGATCGGAATAGTCCTTGGCCCCGGCCCACCCCGAGTAATAAAAGCTCGCCGGCACCGGATGCGTCGGCGAGGCGATCGCCTCCAGGTAAGTGATCATCACCTCATTCCAGCCCGCGAGCCGGAAATGAATAAACCATCCGTAGTCCGGCGACCAGTGCCAGAAGATCGCATCGTTCGCCGGGTCGCGCCGGAACCAGCTCCAGTCCACGCTCTGCCACAGACGCGTGATGCGCTCCCGCAACTCACGTTCCGCCGGCGTGTCGCGGTCGAAGTACTCGCGAGCCGTCAGCAGGCCCTCCATCATGAAGGAGGTCTCCACCAGGTCCGCGCCATCGTCATACGCGCCAAACACCGGCAGCGCCTGCCCGGTCGTTCCGTCCATGAAGTGCGCCCACGCGCCATGGAAGCGCTGCGCCCGCTCGAGGAAGCGCGCGATCTGCAGCACCCGTTCCGTTCCCTGCTCGCGCGTGATGAACCCACGGTCTGCGCCGACCACCAGGGCCATTACGCCGAAGCCGCTCGCGCCGGTCGCCACGATCTTGTCGTTGCCTGGCAGGTTTTCCCGCGCCATACCGGAGACCGGGCTCGCGCCCTCCCAGTAATACCGGAACGACGCCTGCTGCACCATCATCAGCAACTCGTCATCCGTCATCGCATGCGTCGCAGCTGACGCCGCCGCGGAGAACGGCCCCTGCCTGAAGCCGCGATCGACCGCCGCCACCTTGTACGTGGCGTGCTTGCCGGTCGCGCCCAGGAAGTCCTCCCAGCGCCGCACGCCCGGCGCCTGAATGCCCACCGGCTCGAATGGCCCGCCATCCAGCGACCGGTAGATGACGTAGTGGCGCACCGCCGCGCTCGCCAGCGGCTGCCATGCCACCTCAATGTGCCGCTCATACCCGGTAGCCGTCAGATTTGCTACCGTCGGCAACGCCGCCCTCGCGGCAAGCAGGCGGCTGTCCTCGATCGAGATGTCATCGATAAGCAGCGTGTGCTCGCGCCCGTCCGCCGCGCCCTGCGAGAACACCAACGCGATCACGCGACGCGGATCGATGGTCCGCACGCCATAGCCGCGGAACGCCTGGGTCGGAATCAGCACCCGCGTCCACGTACCCGGGTGGAGGCCGGAAAAATAAGGCGCCAGACTCAAAGGAGCAGTGAAGTTGTGGTCTTCATCGTTGAGCGAAAGGCTCGGCGCAAGGTTGACGGGATCGCTCGGTGTCGTCCCTTCATCGCGCAGGACAAGCCGCGGGGCATCGGATTCAGTAAGGTTCTCTGGCTCGTAGCACCAGAAGGCAAGCGTGTCGCCGGTGAAGTGAAGCACGCGGTTTCGCCACGCATTCACCCGGATATGCGCCTGCCAGCCGCCGCCATCGCGGGAAACCCAGTGCAGCCGCAGCGCATTCGGCGGCGTGTGAAAGTGCTGACGCTCCACCGGCAGCCGCTCGCCAGGCGCCTCCACCTGGCTGGGCTGCTGCACGTGGACTTCGGTGTAGAAGTAACGATCTGCAGTCAGGCTGTTGTCGAAAATAACTCGGTCGTAATACGACGACTGCGCATGCGCTCCCGCCAATACGGAAAGAGCGGATGCAACCAGCCATACAAGCCGTGAACCGCGGAGAGCGTCGCTCACGGTTTCGGTTTGTCCGTAGTGGATTTACTCTTTGATCCTTTTGGAGCCCTCCTGGCTTTCGGGGCGGAGTTCTCGGCCTTTGTGCCGTTTTCAGGCGGCAGAGAAGGCTTCGATCCTTTCGCTCCAGGTTTCGGAGATTTGGCGGGAGCCTTCTTCCCGTCGGTCTGCGCCTCGCTTTGCTCTGCGGCCAGCCGCTCGGCAGCGAGCAGCTTGTCAAGCCGGAAGCCTGCGTCCTTTGCCATCCTGGCAGCGTCGTTCACCGCAGCAACGCTGCGCTGCGCTGCTGCTCGTCTTTCCTGCGGCGAGGCTGCAACCAGCGCGGGCACCTGGATCCACCACAGCATCTCCTGATGGCTCTCCTGGTTGAAGTAGCGCACGCCCTCGGTGTCATGCGTGCCAGTAAGCCAGCGTACGTCAGGATTCTGCCACTCCACATGAGAGAGACCGAGTGCCAGCGGGTTGGCGCGATGAAGCAGGAAACGCACCCGCGCCGCAGCCCGCCAGCCATCCTCGCCGCTCAGCCCGAGACCATGGAAGATATCGGCCAAAGCGCGGCGCAACTGCAGCCGGTCAAACATGGACACGCCATCGAGCGGCAGATATCGCAAGAGAGCCCACGCCAGCACCGGCGCCCACACGGCGGTGCCGCTGGTGCCGGGTGAATCGCTCGGCAGCATCTTGCGAGCTGTCTCCGGCCACCGGCCGGGAAAGAGCGCCTCGTATCGGGGCAGTGCCAGCGTGGCTACCAGCAGCATGTTTGCATTCCCCTCGGGCTCAAGCTTCGCTGCTGCCGATGCGCTCGCCCGCTCCAGTTCCAGTTGCTTCGCGACCTTCTGGAAACGCGCTCCGCGCTCGATGTAGGGCTCAACCGCTTCGAGAATGCGCCTCTCGCGCTGCCGTATGGCCATCGCTCCATCGGCTTCCATCTCAGCCGCATCAATGATCCGCGCAAGAATGGCAGGATCGAGCGCCGCACGCAGCGCATCGTGCAGCGGCTGGAGCCGGAGTTGCTCCAACGCTTCGTCCAGGTTCGGCACTCCCGCGCCGCCCAGTGAGTCGTGCAGCCGATCCCAGGGATATTCGTGACTGGGGCGAAGCTCGCGCCAGTCGAGAAAGACATGGTACTTGTACGCCTGCAAATGGAAAGAGAAGCCGCGCTGGTTCAGGTCGGAGGCGCGCCGCAGGTATTCCAGCCCATTGCTGACGTCCCGGAACGCAAGGATCACATCGTGGTCCGTTGGAAGATGGAGCCCGTCCTGCATCGACCGCTGGCGAAGACCGCCATTCACTTTGTCGATGAATCCCGTTGAGTGGTGGATCGTCCCGCGCGTTTCCGCATACCGATTCTGATACAGCACCAGCGCACGCTGGCCGCCGCGCGCATTCGAGTAGGCGTACACGTTCTCGTCGACGGTGCCGTCTTCCTTCCAGAAGTCGTAGAGCAGGAAGTTGTCACTCTCCGCGAACAGCCAGCGGCTGTGCAGCAGCGGAGCGATCTCGCGGTTGTGCCGGTCCACCAGCCACTGGTTTGGGGTCTCGTCGTAGCGCGGCCGCTGGTACTCCATACCGTACTTCTCGGTAAAGCCCTCGACCTGACCGTGACCGAACATCGGCAGGCCCGGCAGAGTAGCCATGAGCGTCGCGACGCCGAAGCATTTGTCGCCTGTGCCGAACTGGTCGATTGCGGTGCGCTCATCGGGATTACTCATGAAATTCACATAGCGCTTCATGATGCCGGGATCAAACTCCATGGTTTGCTTCAGCAGAGTTCGGTAGTGCTGGTTATCCTCGTCGCGCAACAAGTTCATGAAGGCGCTGTTGTACACCCGATGCATGCCCAGCGTGCGCACGAAGTAGCCTTCCATCATCCAGAAGGCCTCGGCCAGCAGCAGCGTTCCCGGCACCTCCGCCGCTACACGGTCGACCACCTCGCGCCAGAACTCCACCGGGATGCGCGCGTCAAACTCCGCGGTTGGCATGCTGTACTCGGCCCGTGATGGAATGGCACCGCCTGCGCCCGGCACGGGAAACCACAGCCGCTGGATATGCCGCTTCGCCAGTGTCATGGCAGCATCAAATCGGATGATCGGAAACAGCCGAGCCACATGCAGGATGGTCTGGATCACCTGTTCCCGCACTGCTGGGTTCACGTAATCGAGTTGCGCGGTGTCGTTCCACGGAAAGCTGGTGCCGTCGTTGCCGTGATACACGTAGCGCGTATCGCCGGTCCATTTATCGCGCCGGCGGAAGACCACGGCTGCGTCGGATTGCTCGTAATAGTGATCCTCAATCTTGATCTCGACACGGCCGTCGCTTGAAAGATCCGGGCCATTGTAGCTATATGCCGGATACGGCGAGTCAGCGCGGGAGAGAAACCAGTCCGGGTGCTCGATCACCCAGGTGGAATCGATGCCCATGTGGTTGGGAACCATGTCGCTCGCCAGCCGGATGCCGAACCGGCGCGCCTGGTCACGCAGCCGCATGTAAGCATCGTAGCCACCAAGGTCATCGGCAATACGATAGTCATAAAGTGAATAGGCGGAGGCTACTGCGTCCTCCTTGCCGCACAGATGCTTGATGGTGCGCGACGCTCGGCTGCGCTCCCAGAGCCCGATGAGCCATAGCGCATTCATGCCGCGGCTTGCCAGTGTGGCGAGCTCTTCGTCTGGGATCTGGTCTAGCCGAGTGATCGCCTGGCTGTAGTGCTTGCTAAGTTGCGCGAGCCACACGTAGGTGCTCTTCGCGATCATGACGGTGCTCGGCATCCAGTCCTGGTCTGGGCTGAACCGCTCGTACTCATGCTGGATCAACGCGAAATCCGGGAGATCGGTGCGACCGCCAAAGTCGCCCGCATGGCCGTGCTTGCCCCGCCGGCGCCTCTCGGCCATCTCGTCCGCCGGGTGGAAGCGCATCCAGATGGCTACGTCTTCTTCCTGCAACACGTCGATCGCGAGCAGGAGACGGCGTAATGCAATATCGCCTATCAGCGGGCTCCACTTATCGCGGATAAACGCCAACTGCCCGCTGAGGGAGTCGGGGGAGGCCAGCGCGGGGGCGCGCAGCATGTCGATGAGGTTGCTCGCTTCAGACCCGATCGGCGGCTTGGTGGCGAAGAATTCGTGAAGAGTTGTGGTTACATTTTTGTAGGATGTCTGCTGCTCTAGTCCCGTGTCGTCGAAAAGCTCGAGAAATCTTCCGAAGGCCGGATTCGCGTTTGCCAGCCAGAGCATCATCAGTTCTTCAAATGCGGCCTCGCGGTGCGGTATTCCCTCTGTGCTGCCGGCGAGCCACTCCTGCGCTCTCTGTTCGCCGCGATATACCGCAGTGCCGGGAAACTCCTGCACGAATCGCATCAGCAGATCGTTGACTCGCTCCGGTCCCACTCGTGCCGAGAACCACTGGAGCCCCTCCCCTATCGCACGCGGCGCAACGGTCTTACGGTAGTAATGCATGAGCA
>DASVAI010000058.1:0-3900 GCA_036376445.1 Acidobacteriaceae bacterium | reverse complement strand
TTACCGAAACACTCACGAGATTCGCGAAGATCGAATCCGGTTCGGCGGCTGCGTCATCCTTTGGTGAGACCGAAAACAAGAAGAGAACTACAGGAGATTGATGATGGCGGCTTTTTGTGCGTGCTGTGGAGCAGAGATTGGGCCGAAGGCCGAGGCGTGTGCCGCTTGCGGAGCGCCGCAGCATGGGATGTTGCCGAGGCGAGAGACCAGCCGGGTAATTGCAGGTCATGAGCCGGGCTACCCGGCTGTGCGGGACGCTAGCGATTCTTCGGAGGCGGAGAATGTGGTGCAGAAATTTCAGCGAGGGGCGTGCTGCCGGATCTGAATCGGAAGGCTAGAGCTGGGCGAGGATCATGACTGCTGCCATCGCGAGGGCGTGGGTGATGACGACGGCGGAGGCGGCGCGGAGGAATCCGGCGGCGCGCCAGAGGAGGCCGAGGAGGAGCCCGTAGAGCGGGAACTGCGCGTACATGAGGACCTGGGCGACGGTATCGGCGAGCGAGTCGGGCAGGCCGAGTTGCGCCTGGTGGGTGAGCATGGCGAGCGGCGCGATAAGGCGGAGACGGAAGAGCCCTGTCTGGCCGAGGAGCGGGGCGACTTCCGCGTAGTGCACGGTGAAATAGGCGGCGATGATGCCGGCGATAACGAGTGCCCAGACCAGGCCCCAGGCGAGCGGGGAATGGCTCTTGCCTTTCTTGCGGGCTGCGGTTCGCTGGCGGGGGTAAGCTTCTGCTCGGGAGGCCATGGTTTGAGGATAGCTTTGGCGTTGACGGCTGGGGTGCGGAGATTGGGTGCGCGCATCTTGCTTGTCAACCCACCATGATCCCATCGGCATCTGCGCTACCCCATCCTCGCTGCGCGAAGGATGACAACATTTTGGATAAAAGCGAAGAGCGCGAACAGCTAAGGTAATCCTTTAAGTTTGCAGGACGCCTGGGTGGAAGCGCCCTATCTCGGGGTTGAGAGCTGCGGCTTCTAGTGCGATGAGGACGGCTTCGCGAGTTTTGGCGGGGTCGAGGATGGCGTCGACCCAGAGGCGCGCGGCGGCATAGCGGCAATCGGTCTGTGAGTCGTAGGTGGCCTGGATGGAGGCTCGGATCTCTTCTTTTTCCGCATCGCTGAGCTTGCGGCCGCCGCGTTCGAGCACGCGGATGCGGATCTCGACCAGTGTGCCGGCGGCGGATGCGCCGGACATGACGGCGTAGCGCGCGGTGGGCCAGGCGAAGATGAAGCGGGGATCGTAGGCTTTGCCGCACATGGCGTAGTTGCCCGCGCCGAAGGAGCCGCCGATGATGACGGAGATTTTCGGCACGGTGGAGTTGGCGACGGCGGTGACCATCTTGGCACCGGAGCGGATGATGCCGGTCCACTCGGCGTCGCGGCCGACCATGAAGCCGTTGACGTCGTGGAGAAATAGCAGCGGGATGAGGTTCTGGTTGCAGTCGAGGATGAAGCGCGCGGCCTTGTCGGCGCTTTCGGCGTAGATGACGCCGCCGAACTCGATGCGCTTTTCGCCGGTGTGGCTGGTCTGCGGCTGGTGCTGTTTCTGATTGGCGACGATGCCGACAGCGAAGCCGCCGATGCGTGCATAGCCGCAGAGCAGGGTGCGGCCATAGTCGGGCTTGTACTCGTCGAACTCGGATCGATCGACGAGGCGCGCGATGACTTCATGCATGTCGTAGCTATTGGAGGCGGCGCGCGCGGGATCGGGATCGAGCAGCGTGTAGAGGTCTTCTGCGGAATACTTTGGCGCGTCCTTTTCGGGATCGAAGGGGGCGCGGTCGAAGGGCGCGCGCGCGGGATGGCCGAGCTTCGAAACGAGCGAGCGCAGACGCGCGATGCAGAGGTGGTCGTTGGGTTCCTTGAAGTCGACGGTGCCGGAGATTTCCGAGTGCATGGTGGCGCCGCCGAGTTCTTCCGCGGAATATTTCTGGCCGATGGCGGCTTCGACCAGCGCGGGGCCGGCGAGGAAGAGGCCGCTGCCTTCGGTCATGAGGACGTGGTCGGTCATGACGGGGAGATAGGCGCCGCCGGCGACGCACATGCCCATGATGGCGGTGATCTGCGGGATGCCCATGGCGGACATGCGCGCATTGTTGCGGAAGATGCGGCCGAAATCGTCCTGGTCGGGGAAGACGTCTTCCTGCAGCGGGAGAAAGATGCCGGAGGAGTCAACGAGGTAGAGCGTGGGGAGGTGGTTCTCCATCGCAATGTGCTGCGCGCGGAGGACCTTCTTGGCGGTCATGGGAAAAAAGGCGCCGGCTTTTACGGTGGCGTCATTGGCGATGATCATCGAGAGGCGGCCGGCGACGTGCCCGAGCCCGCAGATGACGCCGGCGGCCGGCGCTCCACCCCATTCTTCGTACATGCCAAATGCTGCGAAGGCAGCGAGTTCGAATAACTCAGTGTTGGGATCGACGAGGAGCGCGATGCGCTCGCGCGCGGTAAGGCGCTGCTTGGCGTGCTGCGCGTCGATCGCTTTAGTGCCGCCGCCCTCGCGGATGGCGGTTTCCTGCTGCCGGATCGCGGAGACGAGGGCGAGCATGGCGGTGGCATTGGACTGCTGGCGTTTGGCTTTGGGGTCGAGGCGGGATATGACGGTGCTGTTCAGAGTGCGCGGCTCGGACGGCTTGGCTGGGTCGGGCATAGGAGACTGGCCAGCATAGCATTCCTCACTGCATCGGATTTTCGAAGCCGGGCTTATCGATGCGGTAGACGGAGACGTGCTCTCCGCTGAGGATGGCGAGGCGGTCGCCGGATTGGTTCAGCGCGAAGCTTTGCCGATTGATGGCGCCGTTGGTGGAGCGGGTGGCGAAGACGCGACGGCCGTCGGAGATGCGATAGACGGAGACGGAGAGGCTCTGAAGGTCCGAGGCGACGATGCCTTGCGCGAAGTCGACGGGATGGCTCGCTTCCGCGATACCGATCGCGAAGACTGCAGCGTCCGCCGGCGCATCGGCGTGTTCCAGAAGACCGTTCTGGGAGACGTTTCCGTCCAGCAGTGTCTTGCCATTTGCACGGACGACTTTGTACCAGGTGCGAGTCTTATCGAGTGAGCAGCCGACAATCAGGATGAGATTGGTGGGGAGTGTTTCGACATGAAGCGGGCAACCGGAAGATGCGTGCGCGATCTGGCGCTGCTTGCCTTCCCAGGTGGATTCGGCGACGGTCCAGTGTTCTTCGAGGCCGCGCTGCGTGAGGATCAATCCAGTGTCCAGAATTTCTGACAGGGTGGGCCATGTCTGAAGCAGGCGCGTGTTTTCGAGATGCAGTCGGCCATTCAGCAGGGTGAGCTCGAAGTCTTCATCGACCGGGTGATCGGGTCCGACGAACTGGACGAGTCGGCGATGCTGCTCCGGCGTGTGGCGTTCACGCATGACCACAGCCACGATGAAATTTCGCGAAGGAGAGACGCGGAGGAAGCGCAGTTCCCCCGGCAGCGTCCACTGGCGCTCGACGGCAAGGCGAGCTCCGTATACGGCCAGTGTTCCGCCGACGTGCACCAGCACACGGCCGTGATCGAGCGGCCAAAGATAGGCTCCTTCGCCGGGCACTCGCCAGTCCTGGGCGCGAATGATATTGCCGGTGGACGAAAAGAGCAGGGCGCGGATGATGCGCGGACTCGCGAGATGCGTGGACTCCTCCTGCGAGCGCACGATGAGCGGATGGGCGTTGAAGGTGATCAGGAGCTGATCGCCGCCAAGAAAGCTGATGGTGGCGTCTTCGGCAAGCGCCTGCAGCACGCGGTTTTCGCGAGCACGGAAGCCGAAGGCGTGGAGCGAGAGCGTGCGCTCGATCTGTGAGTCCGCAACGGCGGGCGAGCTGTCGGCAAAGGCGCAGCCGGTTTCAACGCAGCTTTCGATCTCGACGTCTTCTTTGACGGGAGGCGGTTTTGGTTCG
>DASVAI010000056.1:0-3497 GCA_036376445.1 Acidobacteriaceae bacterium | reverse complement strand
ATTGCCCTTACGTAGCTTGACGGTGTCAGTGTCGTACCACTCGATCGATCCTTCCAGGCGGTCTCCACCTTCCAACACAAACACCATCTGTGTCTGCGCATGGATCTGCTTTTGCAGATAGAAGGTTTCCGCATGCGAGCTTTCGCCGTGTCCCGCGGCCGCAGGCTGCTGATGGATAAGAAGCGGAGTATCGCGGCGGGCGTAAACGCGGCGGCTGCGGACGCTGTCCGGGAGAGTGGGCCGGATCAATTTGCGCGGCCCGGAAGGCGGAAGCGCCGGAATCGATAGGCCCTGCAGAAATTCGTCGCCCTCATGCGATGGAACTGCCGAATGATTGGCCATAAGCGTGCCTGTTGGTGTTACCTCATGTAGATGCGCGTTCGGGCCGGAATGAGACGAAACTTTTCTGGTGCAGAGCTGAAACAGGAAAGTGGTTCGCTGATGATAGACCGGAATGTGCAGGCAACGCGAAAAAATTCAACGCATCGTAACGTTGACAACTAACGGCAAACTCATATCTGCGATTTATTGTCAGCGGAGCGGCAGGCTGGTGGCGAAGGCGTCCAGCGAAACCGAGCGCAGCAGGTTGCGGCGCATGCCGGCTTCCACCTGATCGACACCACGTGACGCTGCTTCCAACCACGCCGGTGTGATGTTCTGTGCCATGCGGGCAAGCTCCGCGGTAAGATCCGTGTTGCGGATCAGTCCTGGCACGCCGGAGTGGATGAGCAGCAGGTCTTCGAGCAGCAAATTCAGCGCATGCAGCATGGCGGAGGTTTTCTCCGCGCCTTCCGCTCCGGCGCGGTAGGTCTCCGTCGTCCGGAAGAGCGCGGAGTAATCCGGCTCGGCAAGCGAGGTGCGCAGGATGGTGAGCGCATCCTGACGCGACGCGAGATACGCGGGCAGGTCAAAGCCGAGCGCGCGGCCGGCAGCGCCTTCCGCAAGGCGGCCCACCAGCGTGCGCTGTGCGGACTTCAGCTCCGGGCGACGCGCGGTGAGCAGTGCATCAATCTCCGCGGGCGGCAATGCGCCCAATCGCAGGACGCCGGCGCGCGACCGGATCGTTGGCAGCAGCTCACTGGGATTTTCCGCCAGCAGGATCAGGGTGGCGTGCTCGGGCGGCTCCTCCAGGACCTTGAGCAGCGAGTTGGCTGCCTCCTTCATGAACGAGCCCGCGGTGAAGATGTAGAAGGCGCGGCGCGCCTGGACCGGACGGTGGTACACGCGCGCAATGACGGTGCGCACCTGGCCCAGCTTGATGAGAAGCTGCGGCGGATCGGGCGGGATGATCAGCAGATCCGGGTGCGTCTGGATGAGGATGCGGGTGTCTTTTTTATCCACATCGCGCAGTTCTTCTCGCGCGGCGACTGCTTCGGAAAAGCGCTCATCCAGAGCCAGAGACGCGGAGATGCGCTCGCAATTCGCACAGACGCCACAGGCATCGGGCAGGCCGTCGGTTGCCACGGGCGTGAGGCAGTTCGCCGCCTGTGCCAGCAGCACGGCGAGGGTATACTTGCCGGCGCCGCGGGAGCCGCTGACGATCATGGCCGACGGCAGACGGCCGGCAGCGAGGGTCTCGCGCACTCGGCGCACTGTGGCATGATTGCCCAGGAAGTCGGCGAAGTTCACAACTGCATTCTAGCTGCTGGCTTCTAGCCTCTAGCTTCGGCCAACAGTGTCATCTGACTTCCGCTATCTCCGAGACGAGCAAAGAACCTCAGGTGAAAGCAGTCGATGCTAGAAGCTAGTGTCTAGGAGCCATAAGCTGCTCTTTCCACTCGCATCCGGATCGGATACTTCGGGCGCAGCGTGATCTTTGGCTGCACATCGATCTGCTGATCCGGCAGCAGAACCAGCCGCCACTGCTGCGAAATGGTGGCTAGGATGAGCACGCCTTCCATCCATGCGAAAGTTTCGCCGATGCACTGGCGGTTGCCACCGCCGAACGGAAAGTAGGCAAAGCGCGGGCGGGCCGCTTTGGCTTCCGGCGTGAAGCGCTCCGGGTCGAAGCGGAGCGGGTCAGGGAACCAGGCGGGGTCGCGCTGCGTGATGTATTGGCTGAAGAAGAAGTATGTCCCGGCAGGAAAGCGGTAGGGCCCCAGCGAAATCGGCGCGGTGGCCTGGCGGCCCATCGCCCAGGCAGGCGGATAGAGCCGCATCGATTCGGCGAAGACCATCTCGGTGTAGCGAA
The DNA here is from genome assembly GCA_036376445.1 of Acidobacteriaceae bacterium. Classification (GTDB taxonomy): domain Bacteria; phylum Acidobacteriota; class Terriglobia; order Terriglobales; family Acidobacteriaceae; genus KBS-83. Next base: position 1,306 of record DASVAI010000056.1, on the reverse strand, counting down.
GCTGCGGCAGATCGTGAATGGTTGCAGTGTGGCCCCCGAGCACGCGGTCTATCTCCTCGTAAAACCGCTTCGCAGGTTCGGGGTTCTGTGCCAGTAGCAGCCATGTCCAGGTGAGCGCGTTGGCGACCGTCTCGTAGCCGGCGAGAAAGATGGTGATGATCTCGTCGCGCAGTTGGTCGTCAGTCATTGCGCTTCCTTCCGTCGGGGCGCTCTCTTCATCGCGCGAGGCCATCAGCATCGAGAGTAGGTCGCCGCCGTCCGAATCGTGTGCACGGCTGCGATGGTCCGCTATGATGCGGTGCACCACTGCGTCGAGACGAGCACGCGCGCGGCGAAAGCGCGTGAGCCCGGGCAGCGGGGCGAAGAGGTACGCTTCGGCCATCGGCAGCGAGATCAGATAGTGGTAGAGGTCCATGACGGTATTGACCTCATGGTTGATGGCGAGCACATCGGCAGTAACTTCGGTGTTGAAGAGCGTGCGGGCGACGATCTCGAGCGCAAGCTGCATCATCTCCGCGCCGATGTCGATCGTCTGGCCGGCATGCCAGCTTGCTCGGCGGAGCGTGGCACGCTCCACCATAATGTCTGCATACGCGGCGACGCGCTGGCGATGGAACGCCGGCGCGGCGATGCGCCGCTGGCGCATGTGAAACGCGCCTTCGCTCGTGATCAGGCCCTCACCCAGCAGGATCTTCATGCGCCGCTGCGTGCGCTCCTTGATCATCTCCTGCGGATGACCGGTGAGGATTTCGCGGATGAATTCCGGATGGTTGATGAAAACGACGTGCTGCCAGCCCAGCTTGTAGTGGGCGATGCGGCCGTAGGTGTCGGCGAGGTGCTGAAACAGCACGATGGGGTTCGACGGCTTGAAGAATCGCCGGCGCAGATAGAAGAGAAAATTCAGCGAGAACCCCGGGGGATAGCGATAGCCGCCGCGCTCGATCACGGTCCATGGCTGCTGAGGTTCCGGAGATGGGTTGGCGGCTGCCATATCTACTGGTGAGCGCGATGATGCGCGAGACGTTCTTCCACGATAGACAGGATGCGGCGATGCACCTCTTCGATGCCGGCGTCGCCTTCGATTGCAACCACGCGCTGCGGCTCGCGCTCGGCAATCGCGCGGTACTGATCGTAAACGCGGCGGAAGAACGCCGTATCGAGCGACTCGAAGCGGTTCTCGTCCTTGCCGGTGGCGGCGCGGGTGCCCTTGTTGCGTTGGCGCGCGCGGGCGAGCGACGCGGCGAAGTCCGGCAGGAGCAGCAGCGTCAGATCGGGATCGAGCCCGCAGAGCTCGCGATGCAGTGCC